>CALPNT020000007.1 GCA_943325005.2 Bifidobacterium breve
CAGGTGGTTAGAGCGCACCCCTGATAAGGGTGAGGTCCCTGGTTCAAGTCCAGGATGGCCCATTCGTGTTTGGGGGTTTAGCTCAGTTGGTAGAGCGCCTGCTTTGCAAGCAGGATGTCAGCGGTTCGAGTCCGCTAACCTCCATCCAACGCTGACCCTTATTGCGAAAGTTCCACAGGAGAACCAACGTAGGTGACTAGACGCGGTGTAAGCTAAACAAATGATTCCAGCCTCATTGCATGCCAAACTTTAAGTCTAAATCAGTTTACTGATGAAGATCGAGTAAGTTAGGTTGTAGCGATGCTGGACTCAACACTTTCTGGAAACAGTCAGTGCTGATGTTCTAGCCAAGAACCTTGACAACTGCATAGGTGAATCTGGAAATAATAGCATCTCATAGATGCTTGGTTCTAGATCGAAAGCGCGAGAGACGCTGAGCAATCAGCCAATCTTGTGTTGACGTGAAGGATCCAAGAAAGTTCTTGAGTTTAGAGCCGAGAGCTTCCAGTGTTCTTAGCCACCGCCGAGGTGTGCTGAGTTTGATCCTTGATTCAATCCGTTGCTGCCAGTGAATGCTGAAAGCAAAGGATGAATCATGAGAGAATAGGTTTTCAACAACCTGAAGCATTGGGAGACTAAATTGGTCAAGCTACAAAGGGCTCACGGTGGATACCTTGGCACACAGAGGCGATGAAGGACGTGGTTACCTGCGATAAGTCTCGGGGAGCTGGAAACACGCTTTGATCCGGGAATTTCCGAATGGGGCAACCCCTAGAACGGCCGCCTGAATCCATAGGGCGGCTCGAGCCAACCCAGCGAACTGAAACATCTTAGTAGCTGGAGGAAAGGAAAGTAAAAACGACTCCCTAAGTAGCGGCGAGCGAACGGGGAAGAGCCTAAACCGATGGGTTCGCCCATCGGGGTTGTGGGACAGCGTTGTGGTACCAACAAACTTAGCGGAAGTGTTTGAATGGCACGCCATAGAGGGTGAAAGCCCCGTACGCGAAAAGAGAGTTGGCCTAGCTGTATCCCGAGTAGCACGGAGCACGTGAAATTCCGTGTGAATCCGCGAGGACCACCTCGTAAGGCTAAGTACTCCTGTGTGACCGATAGCGAAACAGTACCGCGAGGGAAAGGTGAAAAGAACCCCGGGAGGGGAGTGAAATAGAACATGAAACCGTGAGCTTACAAGCAATGGGAGCCCTACTCATAGGGTGACCGTGTGCCTGTTGAAGAATGAGCCGGCGACTTATAGGCACTGGCAGGTTAAACCGGGAATGGTGGAGCCATAGCGAAAGCGAGTCTGAATAGGGCGATCGTCAGTGTTTATAGACCCGAACCCGGGTGATCTAACCATGGCCAGGATGAAGCTTGGGTGATACCAAGTGGAGGTCCGAACCGACTGATGTTGAAAAATCAGCGGATGAGCTGTGGTTAGGGGTGAAATGCCAATCGAACCCGGAGCTAGCTGGTTCTCCCCGAAATACGTTGAGGCGTAGCGTCTGGTGCTCCAATTGGGGGGTAAAGCCACCGTTTCGGTGCGGGCTGCGAGAGCGGTACCAAATCGAGACGAACTCTGAATACCCAATGTGTAGCCAGGCAGTCAGACTGTGGGGGATAAGCTCCATGGTCGAAAGGGAAACAGCCCAGACCGCCAGCTAAGGTCCCCAAATCAATGCTCAGTGATAAAGGAGGTGGGATTGCCCAGACAACCAGGAGGTTTGCCCAGAAGCAGCCATCCTCAAAGGAGTGCGTAATAGCTCACTGGTCGAGCGATCCTGCGCCGAAAATGAACGGGGCTAAGCATTGTACCGAAGCTGCGGATTTAACTTGTTAAATGGTAGGGGAGCGTTCCATGCGGGGTGAAGCGTTAGCGTAAGCGGGCGTGGACTACATGGAAGTGAGAATGTCGGCTTGAGTAGCGAAAACATGGGTGAGAATCCCATGCCCCGAAATCCTAAGGGTTCCTCCGGCAGGCTCGTCCGCGGAGGGTTAGTCAGGACCTAAGGCGAGGCCGAAAGGCGTAGTCGATGGACAACAGGTCAACATTCCTGTACCTGTCATGTTTTGGGAAGGGGGACGGAGAAGGCTAGCCCAGCCAGATGTTGGTTACTGGTTCAAGCTTCCGAGGCGTTGAGGAGCGGCGAAAACGTTCTGAGCTGAGGGGTGAGTACGAGCTGCTACGGCAGCGAAGTGGGTGACGTCAAGCTTCCAAGAAAAGCCCTACACCCGTTAAGGCATGATGGCCTGTACCCGAAACCGACACAGGTAGGATGGTAGAGAATACCGAGGGGCGCGAGGTAACTCTCTCTAAGGAACTCGGCAAAATGGCCCCGTAACTTCGGGAGAAGGGGTGCCACCGCAAGGTGGTCGCAGTGAAGAGGCCCAGGCGACTGTTTACCAAAAACACAGGTCTCCGCTAAGTCGCAAGACGATGTATGGGGGCTGACGCCTGCCCAGTGCCGGAAGGTTAAGGAAGCTGGTCAGCGTAAGCGAAGCTAGCGACTGAAGCCCCGGTGAACGGCGGCCGTAACTATAACGGTCCTAAGGTAGCGAAATTCCTTGTCGGGTAAGTTCCGACCCGCACGAAAGGCGTAACGATCTGGGCGCTGTCTCGGAGAGAGGCTCGGCGAAATAGAATTGTCTGTGAAGATGCGGACTACGTGCACCCGGACAGAAAGACCCTA
This sequence comes from Bifidobacterium breve, assembly GCA_943325005.2. GTDB lineage: Bacteria > Cyanobacteriota > Cyanobacteriia > PCC-6307 > Cyanobiaceae > Cyanobium. Next base: position 2,688 of record CALPNT020000007.1, read on the forward strand.
TGAAGCTTTACTGTAGCTTGGTATTGTGCCCGGGCTCTGAATGCGCAGGATAGGTGGGAGGCTTTGATCAACAGCTTGCGGGTTGTTGTGAGCCAACGGTGAGATACCACTCTTTCAGAGCTAGGGTTCTAACGGTCACCCGTTATCCGGGGACCGGACAGTATCAGGTGGGCAGTTTGACTGGGGCGGTCGCCTCCTAAAAGGTAACGGAGGCGCGCAAAGGTTTGCTCAGGCTGGTTGGAAATCAGCCGACGAGTGTAAAAGCAGAAGCAAGCTTGACTGTGAGACCTACAAGTCGAACAGGGACGAAAGTCGGCTTTAGTGATCCGACGGTTCTGAGTGGAAGGGCCGTCGCTCAACGGATAAAAGTTACTCTAGGGATAACAGGCTGATCTCCCCCAAGAGTTCACATCGACGGGGAGGTTTGGCACCTCGATGTCGGCTCATCGCAACCTGGGGCTGAAGTCGGTCCCAAGGGTTGGGCTGTTCGCCCATTAAAGCGGTACGCGAGCTGGGTTCAGAACGTCGTGAGACAGTTCGGTCCATATCCGGTGCATGCGCAGGAATATTGAGAGGAGTTCTCCCTAGTACGAGAGGACCGGGAGGAACGCACCTCTGGTGTACCAGTTATCGTGCCAACGGTAAACGCTGGGTAGCCATGTGCGGAGAGGATAACCGCTGAAAGCATCTAAGTGGGAAGCCCACCTCAAGATGAGTATTCCCATGGCATAAGCCAGTAAGGTCACGGGAAGAACACCCGTTGATAGGCTCTACGTGGAAGCGCAGTAATGCGTGAAGCGGAGGAGTACTAATAGACCGAGGGCTTGACCAACCTCGAGCTCTAAAAGCTTGATTTCCAGAGGGTCATGGTTTTGTTGAACCGACAATGCTGCTGAATGGCTGCTTGTTGTTCAATCAAAACAATGATTGACCTAACCTATGCAGTTCTCAGGGTTCACCTGAGGATGTCTATCCTGGTGTCCATGGCGCTGTGGTCCCACCCCGATCCATCTCGAACTCGGGCGTGAAACGCAGCAGCGGCGACAATAGTTGGGGGGCAGCCCCCTGCGAAAATAGCTCGATGCCAGGTAAAACATTCTTCCAACCAATAAATGAAAGTTTAGTTTTTTGTTTGTTGATGAAAAAGCCACCCAAAAGGGTGGTTTTTTTGTGTTTATTTTCTTCTGAAGCTCGGCTCCGGCTGATGCCCGCAACCGCGGGAACGTCGTTGCGGCTGCGCTCACTTGGGGCGGATGCAGACCTGGAGAGTAGGTAAGCCCAGGATTTGATAACCCTGTTGCCAGCCGCAGGCATGGCCCAGGCACTGACTGCTGCCAGACTGACTGCTGCCAGGCTGTGAAACCCGGAGTAACCCGGCATTTTTGGCAACGGACCAAGGCCACTCACTCCGCCATCACCGTCTTGCGCAGGTTTGATTCGGTGTTGTCAGCCGGCCCCGCGCCTAAAGGATGTGATGTCCAGCCAGAGTGAGTTCAGCCGCCAGCGGGCCATCGAGATGTGATTTCGCTGTGGTCACCAGTTGTTCAACAGTCGTGTCGTTGTCGATGCATGGTGGATGCTTGGTTCGCGATATTCTTGAGCTCAAGAGTGTACTGTCGAGCTTGTAGCAAGGCTATGGACGGCGTGATTGATCCAATTTTGGTGTAGTAGTGTGACCTTTGTGGGCAGCCCACGACTTGCTTTTGTCGGTTGTGGTGGCAGCATGGCTTGGTTTGATCAAGATGGAGCTTCTCCAGGCTGGAGTGTCAGCGTGTTGCGGGGGGCCTTGGCTGTGCGAATCTTTTCCCATGCCTGAGGCTCTCGCTGGTTTGGTTTTGGATCAGGCCGTGAATACGGAGATGGATTCAGGGCCCAACTGCTGCAGAACATCCAGCAACGCCATCGGTGATCCATGCGGCCCTTCCTTCGACCAGTCTTTCGCCCCCTGTGGTCGGCCTATGTTCTTTGGCTCCGTGCCGATTGCGTTGATCTCAGTGCCGCCTTTGCTTATCACACTCTCCAGTCTTTCTTCCCGGCGCTGTTGATTGTGCTGTCGGTGCTTTCCCGACTGCTGGGCCGCAATCAGGATCTGCTTGCCAGGTTGCAGCAGCAGGTCGCCCAGGTATTGCCAGCGGCCAGCATGCCGATATTCGAAGCCACTCTGGATCGTTTCACCCGCCAGGGGCTGGGAGCTGGTTTATTGGGCTTGGTGCTGCTTGTGCTCAATGCCAACAATATCTATCTCACGCTGCAACGTGGTGCTGATCGTCTCTGGTGGAACCGGCCCTTCGGTTTTGATGGACTCCCCTGGCAGGAGGTCGTACGCCGTTTTGTGTTGCTGCGTTTGAAGGCTTTCGTTCTGTTGCTGTTGGTATCTGTGCTGATTGTGGCGGATCAACTGATCAGTAACTTGCGCTTCTTTGGTTTTAAGATATTGCGTCAATCGATGCTGGCAGCTTTGCCCCATCCATTCCACTGGTTGTTGTCTGTCTCCAGCGGCATGGATGTGCTGATCTCGCTTGGGATTGGTTGCCTCAGTTCACTGATATTGCTCTGGTTGTTGCCCTCCCGGCCGATCCCCGTGCGATCGCTGGTGCTGCCGTCAGTGCTGGTGGGTTCGGCTCTTCTCCTGCTCAACCTGCTCCTGGGGCGCAGTCTGGTCGCCATGGGGCTGCGTTTCCAGGCCTATGGCGTCGTGGGTGCTGTGTTGGTGTTGACCCTTTGGGTCTGGTTGGTGGGAGTCATTCTTTACTACGGCCAGTGTCTTGGGGTCGTGCTGGCAAGCCATGCCGAAGGGGGGCGATCCACACCGCTGGCCCCCTGACCTTTTTAGCCTGCGGCAGGTCAGGATGGGGGTATTGTTTTGTTTGCAGTGATGCTCAAGATCCTGCCCAGTCTGCGTTCCGCTCAGGAGCGTCCGGCCCGGATCCGCCCCCTCGTCGCCACCATGACCTTGGTGTGCATGGCTGTAGGGGTGGTGGTGGTGATCGGTTTTACCACCTTGGCCCTCGTTCCATTGTTGTTGGCGGCTGGTGTTGTGGCCACCTGGTTGCTGGCACTGCTGTTGCTTGCCTGGGCCGGAATCGAGGGCCTAGCGGCCCTGGAGCGCTGGTTCGAAACAGACTCTCGCTTTCAACGTTGATGCAGCGGTCTATCCCCTGGCTGTGGATTGTTCTGGGAGGGCTGCTGCTGCTGGCGCCCGGAGCGATCGGACGTCTTCTGCTGGATGTGGCGGAAGGTCTCACGTTCGTTCTGGTGGTATTGCCCCTGTTAGTCGGCGGTGCCGGCTTGATTGCCTGGCAGGTGTTAAAGCGCCGTCTGCAGACTTGTGAGGCCTGTGGTGTCACGAGTTTTGCAACGGAGGTCTGTCCGGCTTGCGGCACCCTCTTTTCTTCCACTCCTGGCGGGTCGTCAGCTACGGCCCCTGCTCCTGCCATCGATGCCCGCAATGTCACGATCAATGTTGATGCCGTGGAAGTGCCATCGGTTGATCGCCAGAAACCGCTCAACTGAAGGGACTTTCGAACGTTCGTACTGGCAACGACAGCGCAGTCCACACCAAGCGCGAGTTTCTTTTGATCAATGTAAGGCTATTGCCGGGTTTGTGATCGTATTTTGCGAGTCAGTGCCTCGGGCTCATTTCTGTGCGTCTTTTGGTTCATGCCATCCTTTATTGCTGCTGCAATTCGGCCAGGCGGCGTTCGCGTAAATGTAGAAATAACGGGGCACCGCATCCAAAGGCAATTAGGAGGCAGCACAGCAACACCCAGGCCAGTCCCCGCATCTTCAGGCGCCGGCTCTCCAGCACCATCCATATCGTCACGGCCGTGGCGCCTACGGCCAGATCCCTGGCGACAAATTGGGAGGCTGGATTGACATTGGCCAGAGATAGAAACAAGCCAAGGTCGAATCCTGAGCCGTAGGTCTTGATGAAGTCCCAGGTGGCAAGCCAGGTGAGGAGGGCACCGGCAATGCTCAAGGCCAGATAAACCCAGGCCATCGCTGGCAGAGGGACTGGTGGGCTGGTCAAGGCTTCGTCTTGCCTGCCGTCAGCTGGCAAGGGCTTCTCCTCAGGGTTGGTGTCCGGATTCATGGTTGATAGGGCTGGGGCTGGGCATCGGGCTGCTCTGGATCCCATTGCATCACGTCCTGTTCGACCTGATTGAGCAGCTGTTCGCAGCGGTTGGCATAACTCTGGGCTCGTTCATAGAGGCCAGACATCGCCTCAATATCCAGATCGCTGGCCTGGAGTTGGGCCAGACACAACTCCAGGGCGGCCTGGGCCTCTCGGTAGCTGAGATCGTCACTGATGTCAGCTACCGGCTCGGGCGACTCTGGTTCCGTTACGGATGTGCTTTTCGCACGAGCACCGGGGCGATTGCGTTTGGCTGGCTCAGGCATGGGGTAGGGCGATTCAGGGCCGGTTGGGTGGGGCTGATCTGGTTGTGGCGTCAGCGGCTGGGATTCAGTGGAATCAGCCGGCTTCAGCTCCGCTGAGAGGGGGCGCGGCGATCTGGCTCGGCGGTCGTTGCCGCACTTCGGCGTTCAGCAGCCCGTCGCCCAGTTCGACCGTGATTCGATCACCTGCGGCAACGGCTGTGATGGAGCGCAGCAACTTCCCCTGCCCGTCCCTCACCACCGCGAAGCCTCGCTCCAGCAGATGACGGGGAGAAAGAGCCTGCAGTAAGGCCATTTGCTGCCTCAGCCCCTGCCGTTGCCTCTCCAGCAGTTGGCGGGGGTGCACGCTCGCAAGCCGCTGTCGATCGCGTGTGAGCTGTTGGCGCACCGCCTGCAGCCGCAGGCCCAGCAACTGGTTGAGATGGCGCCGGTGCTGGGCCAGCACCAGCCGTTCACTCTGGCGATCCGGTAGTAGAGCCACCATCGCCGCGGTGGGTGTGGCCGCTCGGTAGTCCGCCACCAGGTCGGCGATCGTGGTGTCGTCTTCGTGGCCCAGGCCGCAGACCACCGGCAGCGGACAAGCGGCCAGACAGCGGGCTAGCTCTTCGCCATCGAAGACAGCCAGATCTTCGCGGCTGCCGCCGCCCCGGGCCAGCACGATTGCGTCCAGTTCCAGTTCCCTGCAGCGGGCGCCGAGGTGCTCAATCGCTGCTCTGATTTTCGCCTCCACCGGACCCTGGACCGGAATGGGCACCACCACTAATGCCGTGGCGGGCCAGCGCTCCTTGGCCGTGCGCAGCATGTCAGCCAAGGCTGAGCTGGGGACGCTTGTCAGCAGGGCAATGCGTCCAGGCCAGGGGGGCAGGGGGCGTCTGCGCTCGGGATCGAACAGCCCCTCCGGTGCCAGCAAGCAGCGCACCCGCTCGAACTGGCGCAGGACCGCCGTCAGGCTGGGCCGCACATCGAGGATCTGAACCGTCAGCCGGGCCTGAGCCGCCCAGAAGTTGAGCTTGCCGACCACCACCACCCCATCCCCCTCATCCGGGACAAAACTCAGCTTCTGGAGTTGGGAGGCCCAGATCACCGCCGGGATCGAGGCCTGGCCATCGGTGAGGGTGAGCCAGAGATGGCCCTTTTTCAGTTGGGGGCGGCTGACGGTTCCATCGAGCAGGAAGCGGGGGGCAAAACCGCGCTCCAGCAGATTGCCGATGGCCTCGTTGAGTTGGGCGACGCCGTAGCGAGGCAGGGCGCCATTGACTGGGGAGGCGCTCAATGGCTCAGTTGGCGATAGTGCATCCACCAATAGAGACTCAGGCTGCCTGCCACCAGGGCCAGGCCGCGGCCGATCGGGTGATCGATGCGCACCAGACCGATGCCGGTGATCACCAGCGCGGTACTGAGCAGCCTGGCTCCGTCGCGTCGGTTGCCGGCGAAGAAGCGGGTGGGACGGCTCACGCGGGCCTGGCGGTCGTGCGCTGAGCTTAGGAGCGTGTCGCCCATCGCCTGAATGGCCACTCAGCCGGAAGCCCGAGCTCTGGTCAGGATTCTAGAACGAGCCTTTTGAGCAGGATAGGCAGGTTCAGTCCGGCTGAACGTTTTCAGATCTGATGAGCAACATCCAATCTGCCTGAATATCCATGGCGCTGAGTACCACCCAAGGTGGTTGATACTTTTTGTTCAAGATGGAACTTGTCTTCGATTGGGGAGGGAAATCCGGGAAAAATGCTTATCGTTACTTCCCTCATTGGGCTGAAACGCTGGAAAGCATTGATTTCCCATGGCGTAAGGGTTTGGCTTCAGCCCACCAGGCCGACTTTCGGATTTTGTCGTGGTCAGGAGTAAGCCGCTCGTGGTGCACGGGGATCTAGTGGATGGATCCGGTGAAACAGCTCCGAACCCGGTTCGGTGGTCCAGAGCACGAATCGATCCGAAGTGAGCCTGACGCATCAGGCCAACGGAGGCCAAGATCCGGTGTGGTCCTCAGCCGAGTCCGATCTGGGCCAGAATCCCCTGACCGGTGAGCACTTCGGTGGCGAGTCCGATCACGAAGCCAAGCATGGCTAAGCGGCCATTCCAGGTTTCGGCAAAGTTCACAAAACCGAAGCGGGGCTCGGAAGCGTTGGTCATGGGAGAAATCCCGAGAACTTTTTGATTGTAACGTTTTCCGTAGAGACCTTGACTGTCGCCGTTGCTGCATTCGCAAGTTTCCGCGGGCACCTGGTTTGGGGTGGTCGCCATGCTGGTTGAAGCGTCCGTTGCTCCGGTCCCCGGCTCGCCCCGGCAGCGCTTGCAGTCCCAGCTGACGGTCCAGCTCCCGGCGCAGCCTGAGTTGGTGCTGGTGACCGATCTTGATGGCACCTTGCTGGCGGGTCCTTCCCCATGGCGCCGTTGGCTATATCGCTGGCTGGTGCGGGAGCGCCATCGCGTGCTGCATGTGTTCAGCACCGGCCGTGATCTGCGTTCGGTGGCCCGGGTGCTGGCTGCCGAGCCCGAGCTGGGGCTTGCCGCCCCCCATCTGGTGATCAGCGACGTGGGCTGCACTGTCGCCTGTGGGTTGAGTCTGGAGCCGCTGCCTTTGGCGGTCGATCCGATCGAGGCGCGTTGGCGAGGTCTGCCGGAGCGTCTGCTGCCCCAGCTGGCGCTGATTCCCGGTCTGGCCGCCCAGCCGGTGACGGCTGATCGTCGTCTGGCCTATTGCGTGGATGTCGAAGAGCTGGATGGCAGTTTGTTGCGGGAGCTCGAGGCCCATGGGGTGGATTGCCTGATCTCCGGCGGCCGCTATCTCGATGTGCTGCCTGCCGGCGTCAACAAAGGCAGCACCCTGTTGGCCCTGCTGGAGTGGCTGGAGGTAGCACCGGAGCGGGTGCTCACCGCCGGCGACAGCCTCAACGACCTCGCCATGTTCGAAACCGGTCTGGCCTCGGTGATGATGGCCGATGCCGAACCTGGCTTGGTGGCGCATCTGCCGCGCCTACCAGCCACCTATCAGGCCAGGGCTGAGGGCTGTCAGGGGATCGTTGAGGGGCTGCATCATTTCGGCTTCACGGCCCTGCTGGAGGGGCGTCCCTCCTCAGGGCGTGTCAACAGCGAACCATGAGGCCTTGACCGCGGCTTGAGGCAGGGTTGGCTTGACGCCGGCGGGCCTCGCTGTGCTCATCGCAATCAGTGCTCATCGCAATCAGTCGTTGTTGAAATCAGCCCTTGCCGTGGCTTGTCTTCAGTGAGTCCGGTGGCATCGCTGCTTTCTGTCAGAGGGTTGGGTCCGCAGGGGCATGTCCTGGTGAGGTGGCCTGGGCGCTTGGCTCCGTGGTTTGTGCCTGTCTCATACGCAGTTGTTGAGCCTGTTGGTCTGCCATCACACCCGTCCTGCGGCGACATCAGGCTGGAGGGTCGCCGTGGCCGGGCCCTGAACCTTGGTCTGAAGTCCTGGCGAGCGCCGCCTTGGTGAGCGCGGTGGCGATCCCCTGGCGGGGATCTTCCGGCCAGGGGTGCTTCGGGTAGCGCCCCCGCAGTTCGCGGCGCACCTCGCCATAGCCGCTGTCCCAGAAGCGGCCCAGATCCTGAGTGATCGCTGCGGGCCGGCCCGCCGGTGACAGCAGTTCCAGGGTGAGGGGCAGGCGGCCCTGCAGCAGGCAGGGAGTGTCTTGGCAGCCGAACATCTCCTGCAATTTCACGGACAGGACTGGACCTTCCGGTTCATAGCGGATCGGCAGCGAGCGTCCTGAGGGCACCTGCAGGGTTGGCGGCAACAGGCTCTCCAGCTCCCGGCGCTTCGCCCAGTCCAGATCCCCCCAGAGGGCTTCGATCAGATCCCGCCCCTGCAACTCCTGGACACTGCGTTGGCCCGCCAGATGGGGAGCCAGCCAGTGCTCCAGCGTGGCGGCCAGATGCTCCAGGGAGCGGTCCGGCCAGGGCGGCCCCAGCCGTCGGTGGGCCAGTTCCAGCCGCTGCCGCAGCTCCCGGCTGCGCTCGCACCAGGGCAGGGCCTCCAGGCCGAGCTGCTGCAGGCCCTCCAGCAGGGCCCTGGTAATGGTCTGGTCGTCGGCTTCGGGCCAGGGTTGGCGCTCCAGCACCAGGGCTCCCAGGCGCACCAGCCGTTCACAGCGCACTCGCCGCGCTTTTCGGTCCCAGACGGCCTGCTCTAGGGATTCCCCTTCAGCCTCCGCCAGCTCGGCCAGCAGTCCATCGCTCAGGGGAACCGCCAGCAGCACCCGGGCCTCTTGGCCCTGGTCGTCCAGCGAGGCGATGGCCAGGGCCCGGCAGCTGGCCAGAGGGTCATCGGGATGGAGCAGGGCTCCACGCCCGCCGCGCAGCAGCCAGCGACCATCGCCGCTGCCACGGTTGAGCGCCACCCGCTCGGGATAGGCCCAGCTCACCAGGCGGGCTGCGATGGTGTCCATGCTCTCGGCCGGCAGGGTCGCCGGGCTTGCTGCTGGCCGGGCCTGCCGGGAGCTGGGGCTGCCTGAACGCACCTGTCGCTGCAGCTGGGCTTTGAGTTGGTGGAGCTGGCGACGTTGCTGTGCGCGCCCATCGCGTTGGTTGTGAGTGAGCCAGTCGAGGCGTCGCAGCAGGTCACAGCCGGCTGCACGCCGATCGAGCGGATCCCGTTCGCTCAGCAGCACGGCCAGGCTGCAGCCGAGTTCCAGCCAGCCGCGCTCCTCGGCCAGCAACAGCATGTGGGCCAGGCGCGGATGCAAACCGAGGCGAGCCATCGCCTGCCCATGGGCGCTGATCCGGCCATCGGCTGAGAGCCCGCCGAGTTGGATCAGCAGGCGTTGAGACTCCGCCATCGCGGCCTGCGGCGGCGGGTCGATCCAGGCGAGTTCCTGCCCCAGACCCGCCCCCCAGGCGGCCAGCTGCAGGCAGATCGGTAGGGGATCCACCTCCAGCAGTTCGGGGGTGTCATAGGCGGGGCGGCGCTGCTGCTCCGCTGCCGACCACAGCCGCAGGCAACGGCCCGGAGCCAGGCGGCCGGCCCGACCGCGGCGCTGCTCGGCACTGGCCTGACTGGCGGGCACGGTGACCAGGCCATCCATGCCGGTGGCCGGATCAAAGCGGTTGCGGCGGCTGAGGCCGCTGTCGATCACCAGCCCTACCCCGGCGATCGTCAGGGAGCTTTCGGCAATGGCCGTGGCCAGCACAATCTTGCCGGCAGCCTGGCGGGCTGGTGCCATCGCCTGCAGCTGGTCTTCCAGGTTCAGCTGGCCATGCAGAAGCGCCAGCTCCGGCTCCTGGCCCCAGGCCGTGGCCTCAATGGCTCGCTGGGTCGCCAGCAATTCCCGTTGCCCAGGCAGGAAAATCAGCACGGTTTCGGCCGCGCTGCGCTGGTCGAGCCAGTGGGCCTCCAGGGCCCGCACCACCTGCTGTTCGAGCCGTTCGTCCGAGCGGCTCACCTGGTGTTGCGTCGCCACGGGCCAGCTCCGCCCCTGGCTCTCGATCACCTCAGCCCCATCCAGCCGCGCTGCCAATGGGGCCAGATCGAGCGTGGCCGACATCAGCAGCAGGCGCAGATCGGGGCGCAGCAGCTGGCGGGCCTGCCGCAGCAGGGCCAGGCTCAGATCAGCCTCGGCAGCGCGTTCATGGAATTCGTCCACGATGACGCACGCCACGCCGGCAAGTTCCGGATCGGCCTGCAGTCGTCGCAGGAACAGGCCAGCGGTGACCACCTCCAGGCGGGTGGCTGCGGAGGTGCGGCTCTCCAGCCGGACGCTGTATCCGACACGGCCACCCAGGGGTTCTCCCAGGGCCTGGGCCAGGCGGGCGGCGGCATGGCGGGCCGCCAGCCGGCGGGGCTCCAGCATCACGATGTGAGCGTCAGCGCCCAGGCTTTCCATCAGGGTCAGCGGAACCCGGGTGGTCTTGCCGGCTCCGGGTGGGGCCTGCAGCAACACGGTGGATCCCGGCGGCAGCAGCGCCCTGCGGATCGCGCCGAGCTGGTCATCGATCGGCAGGCGATTGCTGTTCAAGGCAAGCCAGGAGGCAAGGTCAGCGCACGTGGCGGATGCCATCCACAGGGTGATAAGCCTCGCCGGTGGTCTCCTCGTAGACGATCGCCGGCAGGCCGGTTTCGAACATGGTTTGCAGAGCCTCCTTCAGGTAGGGGTTCCAGCCGCCGGTGCTCACCTTGCCGTGGCGCACGGTCCAGTCCCAGGTGCCCTGCAGATCCCTGGGGATACGGCCTTCGCGATCGCGCCGGGCCACCAGATCCTGGGATTCAACGATGCCGACCAGGATCGGATCCTTGCCGTAGGAGGGGGTGAGACTGAGTTCCAGGCGGATGGGGTCGTCCTTGATCAGCTTCAGCCGGAAGCGGGGCGGCAGCTTGAGGCCATTGAGCACCGCAGCCACGATTCGGGTCCTTTGATCCACCATCAACCTCCGACGGAGTGCGTGTTCGTAGCGCTGAGCCTATTCAGCGACGGTCCGCGGCAGATTTGGCTGCTCAGCCGAGGTCTTCAGGCCGGACCGGTTGCTCGTTGTCGCCGCTGAAACGAACGGTCAGCAGGTCTTCGCGGGTGAGCTGGCCTTCGGCATCCAGCAGTTCAGGGTGGATTGTCAACCGGCCGGTGCGGTCTGTCGTCGCCGATCGGCCACGATCGCTGGCCGCCACCACGCTTCGCTCGGAGGCCGAGCTCCTGTCGCCGGGTCGCGGTACGGCCTGGAAGCCCTGGGCCATCACGCGGAAGGCCTGCCAGAGGAGCACCAAGAAACAGGCCCCGTAGAGCAAGGGAATCAATTGGGAGACGAAGGTGGGCATGGCGAGGGACGACCCTGGCTAGCGAAAGATCCGCCGTGGACGCGTCGGATCGCCTCCATCATCGCCTTTGTGGCGTGGAGTTGGAGGCCAGCATCCAGGCCCAGAGCGTGGTGCAGGCGGCTCCGAAGGCGAGAAAGGCCAAGAGCAGGTGGCTGGTGTCCATGGAGCGTTGGAAAACTTTACAAATCATAGGCTGTGAGTCAGGGCTGGTCGGTTTGCCTCCCCTTTCCCTTGCCAGGCCGTGCTGACTACGGTTCGCTTTGTCGTTCCCGTCGTGCCGATGTCACCCATCCGCGCCTTCTCCCGCGGCGTTGTCGGTCTGGCGACGACGGCCCTGGTGGTGTCCCCCCCCCTACTGCTGCCCCTGTTCTCGCCCGTCGCCCGCGCCCAGTCGCTCGCCAGTTCAGCGGCCGCTTCCCTGGGCCGCCAGTCGTTCGTGGCGGCCGCCGTGCGCCGGGCCGGTCCAGCGGTGGTCACCATCGACACCGAGCGCACCGTGGCGGCGCAGGCCGGCCCTGGGGGGCTGCCCAGGGGATTGATGAGTGATCCCCTCTTCCGCCAGTTCTTCGGGCTGCCTCAGATGTCTGCGCCGCGCACGGAGCGCGGCCAGGGCAGCGGCTTCATCATTCAGGCCGATGGGCTCGTGCTCACCAACGCCCATGTGGTGGAACGCAGCGATCGGGTCACCGTTGGCTTCCAGAACGGCCAGCGGGTGGAGGGCAAGGTGGTGGGCATTGATCCGATCACCGATCTCGCCGTGGTGCGATTGCTGGGAGGTGGCTCCTGGCCCGTAGCGCCGCTGGGAAACTCCGATGCTCTCCAGGTGGGGGACTGGGCCATTGCCGTCGGCAATCCCTTTGGGCTTGATCACACGGTGACATTGGGCATTGTCAGCAGCCTCAATCGCAATGCCGCCAAGCTGGGGATCAGCGACAAGCGGCTCGATCTGATTCAGACCGATGCGGCGATCAATCCCGGCAATTCAGGCGGCCCCTTGCTCAACGCCGAAGGAGAGGTGGTGGGGATCAACACCCTGGTGCGTTCAGGCCCCGGCGCCGGCCTTGGCTTCGCCATCCCGATCAACCGGGCCCGCTCCATTGCTCAGCAGCTGGTGACCAGTGGCAAGGCCAGTCATCCGATGATCGGCGTGGGCCTCGATCGGGTGCGCACGGCCCAGGGCATGGTGGCGGAAGGGGCTCTGATCGCCAGCGTGCAGGCCGGCGGACCGGCTGACCAGGGGGGGATTCGGCAAGGGGACGTGATTGTGGCGGTGGCCGGCCGGCCGGTGCGCTCCCCCGCCGATGTGATCAGCGCGGTGGAAGCTGCCGATGTTGGCCGGCCGCTGCTGATTTCGGTGAGGCGGGCTGGGGTGGGCCAGCAGCTGCAGGTGGTGCCCCAGGCTCTGGTGCTGAGTCGCCCGCGCTGAAGGCCGATCCGCTGGCTGGCCCTGAAGGCGGTACTCCCGCTCCAGGGCCTCTCGTTGGCTCAGCTCTGGTCGGGCTCAGAGCACATCGTGATTCTGGATCCCCTGGTTGCCCTCCTTGGGCATCAGGGCTTCGAGCGCGGCGGGATCAAGGGCCAGTTCGCCGCTGAAACGCGGCGCCCCCCCCAGTTGCTGCCGCATGATCCACTGGGTGGCCGCCTTTTGGCTTTGCCAGGCCTGGAGCAGTTGCTTGGCCAGGCCGCGCAAGGCCTGGGCATCGCCCGTGGCATCGATTGCCCGGGTCATGCGTTCGAGTTCGAATTTCTGGCCAAGGCTGAGGGCGAGAGGTTCGGACATGACGGGCAATGCGATGGGACGTGGTCGATGAACCGCCCTAAAGCTACAAAGTGTTTCAAGGAGCCACGTATCGAAAGCGACAGGCGTAAGAGCCGCGTCAGCGAATCAAGGCGTGAGCCGCTCACGGCGCCCGCTGGCGGCTACGGGCGCAGGGCCTTCGTCCTCGGCGCCCAGGTGCCATGACTGGGTTCGGCGGGATCGGGCTTGCGTCCGTGGGGCGTCGGCCTTCGCTGACTTGAACGCGCTCACCGGCGGCGCTGGCACTGCGCAGCTGTCACTCGGAAGCAGGTGCTCAGAAGCAGGCGCATCGACCCAAGGCTCGTTCAGAGAGGACCAACCGATCTGGAGCCGGCCAAGGGCCCCTGTCCAAGGCGGGTTGGATGGCCCAGGCCGATCGCCTGCCGTGTGCTGGCGAACCAACCTCCTCGACGCCATGTCGATCACCGGGGGGCGGCGCTGCTGGCTGGCGGACTCCTGGCTGGACAGGTCTGGGCGCTGATAGGTCAGCCAGATGCGACCCACTCCCCTACCCCTTGCCGGCTTTGGTCTTGCGGGACTGGGCCTTGCGCGCCTCATCCTTGGCCTGCTGTTTGAGGCGATTGGCCTCCCGTTTGCGCTCCTGATCTCGGCGGGCTTCGTCCTGGTTCGTCGCCTCGGCCTCCTCGCGTTTCTTCTCGAGGTAGTAGGCGTAGTCGCCCCGGTAGAGCACCAACTCGCCATCCCGCAGTTCGACGATCTTGTTGGCGATCCGGCCGATGAAGTAGCGGTCGTGGGAGACGACCAGGGCGGCCCCCTCGTACTCCATCAGGGCATCCTCGAGCATCTGCTTGGCCGGGATGTCGAGGTGGTTGGTGGGCTCGTCGAGCACCAGCAGGTTGCAGGGGCTGAGCAGCATCAGGGCCAGGGCCAGGCGGGCTTTCTCGCCCCCCGAGAGCTTGCCCACCTCCTTGAACACGGCGTCGTTGCTGAAACAGAAGCTGCCCAGCAGGGAGCGCACCTGGGTCTGGGTCCAGTCGGGCACCGCTTCAAACAGGGTGTTGATCACGGTCTTGCTCAGATCCAGGGCTTCGGCCTGGTTCTGCTCGAAGTAGCCAGCGATGACGTTGTGCTCCCCAAGGCCAGCGGTGCCCTCGTCAGGTTGTTCCATGCCCATCACCAGCCGCAGCAGGGTGGATTTGCCGGCGCCATTGGGCCCCACGAAGGCGATGCGATCGCCACGCTCCACCTCCAGGTTGATGTCGAGAAAGAGGATCTTTTCGCCGTAGCTGTGGGTGAGGTGATCGATCACCGCCACCTGGCGGCCACAGCGTGGTGCCGGTGGGAACTGAAAGCGGGGCCCGCCGATGGTCTCCAGCGGCGCCTCGATTCGCTCAACCTTGTCGAGGAGTTTCTCGCGGCTCTTGGCCTGGGTGCTGCGGGTGGCACTGGCCCGGAAGCGGTCGATGTAGGCCTGCTGGGTACTGAGTTCCTTCTGTTGCCGTTCGAAGGCGGCCTGACCGGCCTCCCGCTCCAGCACCTTCTGCTCCAGGTGCTGGCTGTAGTTGCCCAGGTAGGTGCGGGAGATGCCCCGTTCGGTTTCGACGATCTGATTGCAGACGCGATCGAGGAAGGCCCGGTCGTGGCTGATCACCACCAGAGGCACGGTCTGGCCCCTGAGATAGTCCTCCAGCCACTGGATCGTCTCCACATCCAGGTGGTTGGTGGGTTCGTCGAGCAGCAGCAGGTCCGGTTCCTGCAACAGGATTTTGCCGAGGGCAATCCGCATCTGCCAGCCGCCGGAATAGTCGGCCACCAGTTGCTCAGCGCCGGCGAGCGTGAAGCCCAGGGTCGGTAGCAGCCGATCGATGCGGGCATCGAGCTCGTAGCCGTGCAGAGCTTCAAAGCGGGTCTGGAGGCTGCCGAGTTCCTGGATCAGGGTGTCGAGGTGGTCGGCATCGGCGGCGGCCCGCTCGCTGCCCATGGCCTCCTCCACCTGTTGTTGGTGGTTGAGCACCTCGGCGGCCTCGCCGAAGGCCTGAAAGAGTTCGGCTCGAACCGTGCGCTGGGGATCGACGTCGAATTCCTGTTGCAGATAGACGATCCGGGGTGCTCCCTGTTTCACCACCTGGCCGCTGCTGGCTTCCTCCAGGCCGGCGATGATCCGCATCTGGGTGGATTTACCGGCGCCGTTGACTCCCACCAGGCCGATGCGGTCGCCCGACTTCACT
Organism: Bifidobacterium breve; assembly: GCA_943325005.2. GTDB lineage: Bacteria > Cyanobacteriota > Cyanobacteriia > PCC-6307 > Cyanobiaceae > Cyanobium. The sequence continues at coordinate 17,830 of CALPNT020000007.1, forward strand.
TCCCAGGTGACATCGCGCAGCACCTCTCCGGTGGGATAGATCTTGCCGATGCGTTCGAGGCGCAGCACGGGAGCGAGGGGAGCCGGAATGACTGCATCATCCCCTGTCGCCCGGGTCCGGCAGACTGCAGCTGATCGTTGCAGGGAGCCGTCAGGATGGGACAGGAATGATCAAGCGCTTCGAACAGGTGGCCGCTCTCGTCGTGGCAGCGGGTCTGGCGATCGTCAGTTACTGGCTGTTCTTCAGCTGGGCCCAAGGCGGGGCCCCGGGCCATCGCCAGCCCCCCGCTCCCAGTCAGGAGCGGCGCCACTCCTTGCTTCAGCCGGCTTCAGAGCCCACCCCGGGCCTTGATCAGCCACTGGCGGGTGGCACTGTCGTCGACGCTGGTCAGGTGGGCCCGCACCTCGTCGGCGGTCACCGGCAACCCCTCGGCCGCGCCGATCTCGACGATGCGGACCAGCGCGCCACTGGGATCCTGCAGCGCCTGTCGGAACAGGGCCTGGGTGAGATCGCCATCGGTGCTGATGCGCCTGTAGAGCTCGGCGGCGTTGGAGCTGCTCATCGCTGCAAAACGGTTGTTCTGACGTTATGAGGAGATGTCCCCGTCGGCCAGGGGTGGGGGACGCTGATCGCGCTCAGGCGGCGCTGGGCCGGGTGGTGTCGTCGGTGCCGCTGGCGGAGGCATCCTCCATGCTGCGGGCATCCAGACAGAGCACCTTGCGCAACTGGGCGTAGTTGGCGGCCAAGGCCTGGCGTCCTTCCTGCAGGGCCCCGTACTCGGCCCGCTGCAACACATGGTGCAGATGGGTCAGCAGATACGTGCTGATCACGGCCGAGACGAGCACGTCGCTGGGATCGGCCGTGCGGCGCCGGCTGACATGGGGTTTGGTGCTGGGATCACGGGTCGCTGCCTGGGCCTGGGTCTTGGGGGAACTGGCCATGGATTCGGACCGGCCTGGCAGCCGGAAGGGGGGATGGAGTGGCTGGAGAGAAGGGATGGACAGAGAGCCCAAGCCCGATGGCCCACAAGCATACTTCTGGATACTACCCTTGCCCACCTCTGTACACTCCGTCGTAGCCGACCGGACCTGCGGCGTCGTGCCCACGCGTCAGACCTCATCGAGCGGGCGGCCCAAGTCACCCCGCATTCAGGTGGTGCTGCCGGAAGAGCTCTGTGATCGCCTGTCGGCCCTGGCCGAAACCGAATCCCGCACGCTCAGCAACATGGCCAAGGTGCTGATCCAGCAGGGGGTGGAGCGGTTGGAGCGGCTGCAGGCAGAAGCGCCCTCCGTTGGGACGGATCGCTTCCGCCAGGTGCTTGAGCAGCAGCAGCGCGATGGCCCCCGGCGCCTGCGGGGTGCACCCCGGCGCCTGCGGCTGCATCGGCCCACCGGCTGAAACCGGTTGGCCCGGTCAGCGGGTTTCGATTGGTTGGATTCGGGTTCAGGTTGTCGCTGACAGGGCTGGGTTGAGGGCATGGCCTGCTCCTGTCCTGAACGCCAGCCGAGGGTGCGGTGCACCTGGCCGACGGGTCGGCTGAGTGCCGCGAGGGCGGGGTTTTCTGGTCGGTTTGATGACCAGGACAACGGTTCAGCCCGGGACGGGCGCGAGGATTCCCAGTCGGCTGGCTTTGGGCGCGCCGGTCACCGAGGGCAGGGAGCCCCGCTGGCGCCGCTGTTGCCACCAGGCCAGCAGGGCGAAGGCGAGGGCCTCGCGCTGATCGTCAGCAATGCCCAGCTCCGCCAGGGGGCGCACCGCCAGGCCGCGACAGCGCCGCACCAGCTCGGCCATCAGCAAGCGGTTGCGGGCGCCGCCGCCGGCCACCAGCAGCTCCAGGGGCGGCGGCCCCAGCGCCAGATCCTGGGCCACCACCGCGGCACTGAAGGCGGTCAGGGTGGCGAGGGCATCGGCAGGGCTGCCGTGGGGATCCAGGGCCTGGATTTCGACCAGGCGACGCTCCAGATCGTTGCTGCCGAACAGCTCGCGGCCGGTGGATTTCGGGGGGCGTTGGCGGAAGTAGGGCTCCTGCAACCAGCGCTGAATCAGGCTCTCCTGCACTTGCCCCTGAGCTGCCCAGGCGCCATTCGCATCGAAGCTGAGCGAGCCACCGCTGAAGTGCTGGGTCGCCAGATCCAGCAGGCTGTTGGCGGGGCCACAGTCCCAACCAAGCACGGCGGCGTGGCGATCGGGCCCCGAAATCGGTGGCAGCAGGGTGAGATTGGCGATGCCGCCGAGGTTGAGCAGGGCACGCCAGCCGCCGATGCCTCCCAGCAGGGCGGCGTCCGTGGCCGGCACCAGCGGGGCCCCCTGACCGCCAAGGGCCAGATCAGCGCTGCGGAAGTCGAACACCACGGGCCGCTGCAGCCGTTGGGCCAACCTGGGCCCCAGCAGTAACTGCCAGCTGGCTCCGATCCGGCCCGGTTCGGGGGGGCGGTGCCACACCGTTTGGCCATGGCAGCCCACCAGCTCGGCCAGGCCGCTGGGATCACAGGCCTGGGCCGCCGCTGCCTGGGCTTCGGTGACCGCTTCAGCCAGTTCGAGCCATGTTTGGGCCGAGAGTGCTGCACCCTGGCCGGCGGCCACCAGCTGTTGCTTCAGCGGGTCGGGGTAGGGCAGCGCGGCGCTGGCGAGGATGCGCCAGCGGGGGTAGCTCGGCCGGCCGTGGAACTCGGCCAGCACCGCATCGATCCCATCGGCGCTGGTGCCGCTCATCAGGCCCAGAACCTTCATCGCCTCATCGAGATGGCAAGGCTTCAAGGGCTGCGGAGCTGCCCATCACCACCAGCAGTTCGTTCTCTTGCAGCACCTGGGAAGCGGGCGGATTCACGGTCAGCCGATTCAACGGTCCGGCCGCCAACACGCTGACGTTGTAGGTCTTGCGCAGATTCAGATCGCGCAGCGACTGGCCTGTGAAGCTGGCGGGCACTCTGATCTCCTCGATGCTGTTGTGGTCATCGAGTCGCAGACGCTCCAGCAGGTTGGGGCGCACTAGCTCCAGGCCGAGGCGGCTGCCCTGCATCTTCGAAGGAAACACCACACGATCGGCTCCGACCCGGCGCAGCATCTTCTCGTGCAGATCACTGGTGGCCCTGGAGATCACCTGGCGCACCTGGCTGCCGGCGCTGTCGCGCACGATCAGTGTGGCGGTGATGCTGGCTTCGATCGGTTCGCTGATCGCCACCACCACCGTGCCCACATCGAGGGCGCCGGCGGCTCGCAAGGCTTCCTCATCGGTGCAGTCCACCACGCGCGCCTCGATCGCCGCATCCTGCTGGCGCAGCTCATCGATGGCGCGCTGGTTCATGTCGATGGCCAGCACCTCAGCACCGGCGCCCAACAGCTCTCGACAGACAGCACTGCCGAAGCGGCCGACGCCGATCACGCAGAAGCTGTTGGCGATCCGATCAGCGCCACCCTGCCACTTCCACCAGTGGGTCATGGCCGGTTCAGTCAAGGGGCCCGCCGGGGTCGGCCCCCCAGGCTGATGGCCGCCGGCCCGGGTACACAGCTCATGTGTTGGGCTGGGGGGTCATGCGCAGGTAAGGGCGGATCTCGGTGACGCCTTTGGGGAACTTGGCGCGGGCCTCCTCGGTGGGAATCGAGGGCACCACGACGCAGTCTTCGCCCTGCTTCCAGTTGACCGGGGTGGCGACCTGATGGTGATCGGTGAGTTGCAGGGAGTCGATCACCCGCAGAATTTCGTCGAAGTTGCGGCCGGTGCTGGCTGGGTAGGTGATCTGCAGGCGCAGCTTCTTGGCAGGGTCGATGATGAACACCGAGCGCACTGTGAGGTTGTTGAGCGAATTGGGGTGAATCATGCCGTAGAGGTCGCTCACCTTCTTGTCGGCGTCGGCCAAAATCGGGTAGTCGACCGTGGTCTGCTGGGTTTCGTTGATGTCGCCGATCCAGCCCTTGTGGCTTTCAGCCGTATCGACACTCAGGGCGATCGTCTTGACGTTGCGCTTCTCCCATTCAGGGCGCAGACGAGCCACCTCGCCAAGCTCGGTGGTGCAGACCGGGGTGTAGTCGGCTGGGTGAGAGAACAGCACCACCCAGCTCGCTTCGCCGAAGTCGTAGAGGTTGATCGGACCGAGCTGGGAGTCCTGGGTGAAATCGGGGACCGTATCGCCGAGCTGCAGCACCATGAACCAGGGAAAGAATCAACGCGTCGATGTTGGCACAGCCTCTTCTGAGCCGTGGCTTCCCCTGCAGGGCCAGTGGCGCAGGTGCTCCCGCAGGTTTTGCAGCCCCAGATCGGCTGTCGCCGATACGAACATCATCTCGGGCTCCAGGGCTCGGGCTCGCTCCAGTTCGCTGGCCGGGCAGCGGTCGATCTGATTGCCGATCACCAGTTGCGGCGCCACCGAGCCGAGGCTGTCGAGAATCGAGCGCACCGTGCGCAGCTGCTCCGGCCAGGCTGGATCGGCCAGGTCGACCACCAGCAGCAGACCATCGGCGTCGAGGGCCTCTTCGATTGTGGAGCGGAACGCTTCCATCAACTGGGCCGGCAGGGCTCGGATGAAACCCACCGTGTCGGTGATCAACAGGGGTTGATCGGCGTTGCCCTCAGCATCGATCAGAGTGAGGCGCCGGGTGGTGGGGTCGAGGGTGGCGAACAGCTTGTTCTCCGCCAGCACCGCATGGGCGGCCCCCACCCGGGTGAGGGCATTGAGCAGGGAGCTCTTGCCGGCGTTGGTGTAGCCCACCAAGGCGAGGCGGCGCAGGCCGGTGCGGCTCTGACGCAGGCGGGCCCGATGGTCGCCGAGTCGCTGCACCTCCCGCTGTAGCCGTTCGACCCGCCGGCTGATCGCCCGCCGATCTTTCTCCAGCTGGGTTTCGCCGGGCCCGCGGGTGCCGATGCCGCCCCCCTGCCGAGACAGGCTCAGGCCGCGGCCGGTGAGCCGCGGCAGGCGGTAGCGCAGCTGGGCCAGCTCCACCTGCAGGCGGCCGGCGCCACTGGCGGCCCGTTGGGCAAAGATGTCGAGGATCAGCTCGCTGCGATCGCTCACCGGCAGATCCAGCAGCCGTTCCAGGTTGCGGGCCTGCACCGGCGTCAGTTCGCGGTCGGTCACCACCAGATCGGCCTGAAGGCGGCGGGCTTCCAGGGCTGCCTCCTGGAGCTTGCCCTCGCCCCAGATGGTCAGGTGGCTCTCGCCGCTGCGGCGCTTCTGCTCGACGATGCCCACCGGCACGGCGCCGGCACTGCGCACCAGACCTTCCAGTTCGGCCTCCTCCCGGCGGGTGTGCTGGGGGTCGCCGCCCACCAGGCAGAGCAACAGCACCCGTTCCGGCCCTTTGGTGGCCTTGCTGCCGCCCTCGGCTTCCGCCGCCGCCACCACCAGGCTGGCTGGATCCTGCACGCAGAGGTCGGCCAGGTCTCCTTCCGCCTGCTGTTGCCAGGGATCGTCGCCAGCGCCGGGGGTGAGCAGCAGCGCCGGCCAGTGGCCGCCGGCACCGGCCTCATCGACGTAGCGCAGCCACAGGCAGGGAGCCAGATCGAGGGCCACCACCGATTCCTGCGGACCCGGTAACAGGGGAGCCGAGCGGCTGCCCCGCCGGCAGGTGATCAGCCGCAGGTCATGGCCCTGACGGCGATCGGAGCCCGGCAAGCGTTCAATCAGCCTCCCTGACTGCTCCAGATCGCCCACCCACAGCAGCCGGCACAGCCCCCGACCGTCCACCACCAGGCTGAGTGGTAGCTCCAGGCCATGGGATTCGGCCGCCAGCCGCTGCAAGGTGAGCAGATCGGCGGTGGCATCGGCCGGATGGCGGCGATGGCAGAGCCGCTCCAGTCGCCGCTTCTCCGCAGGGCGCAACCCGGCCGTTCGACCTGCCAGCACGCCTTGGCTCAAGGTCGTTGCACGATCAAACAGCGGATCCCCGCTGCGGCGGCGCCGGCCGCGTCTTCAGGGCTGTCGCCCACGTGCCACACCTGCTCGGCGTTCAGGTCCAGGGCGTCCAGGGCCTGGTGAAAGGGCTGGGCCGAGGGTTTGGCTGCTCCGGCCCGGCTGGAGATCACCACCTGCTCAATCCAGGGGGTCAGCTCCAGGCCGGCCAGCAGGCCATCCAGGCGCTGGTCGAAGTTGCTGACCACCGCCAGCCGCAGCCCTTGCTCTCGCCAGGCCTGGAGTTGGGGGGGGACGTCGTTGTAGACCCGCCAGAGCTGGGGGTCGGCGAACTGATCAAAGAGGCAGCGATGCAGAGCCGGTGGAGCTGGCGCCGCACCGGCCGCTACCAGCACCGCGTCGATGCGCTGCGCCCACCAATCCCGTTCGGCCCGTTCCAGGGCCTCAGACTCCAGGCCGGGAAAGGCCAGGGGCGGGGCGGCTCGATAGACGCCAGGAAAGGCCTGGTCGATGGCCTCCGCCTCCACTTGCAGCCCATGGTCGGCCGCCAGTCGGGCGTAGGTGCTGCCGATCGATTGGCGCAGGCCGATCAGGGTGCCCATGGCATCGAGCAGCAGGGCCTGGGGCCTGGGCCAGTTCGGGGGGGCAAGGCAGACGGCGGTCATGGTTTCCAGTCGGCCAGCCAGCCGGCGGCAACCCGCAGGGTGTGGGCCAGGCCGGGCATGCGGCTGAGATAGGCCAGCTGGCGCAGGCGAAAGGCGGCCGGACCGGCCAGGGTGAGGCCGGAGGCTGTCAGGCAGGCATCGCCTTGGCCGAGCGACAGCATTTCGCCCAGATCCTTCCATTGGAAGGTTTCCAGCGGCTCATCCGCCAGGGAGTGCAACAGATTGGCGGCCAGTAGGGGCGCTTGCTGGAAGGCCACCTGGGCCGTGCCCGGCAGGGGGTCGCCGTCGGGCCCCTCCAGGTGGGCCAGGTCGCCGGCGACGAAAATGGCCGGCTGGTCTACCAGGCTGAGGTCGGCCTGGCAGCAAAGGCGGCCGCGCCGATCGCGGCGGGGATCGGGGCTGATCAGCGGCGGCCGGAAGCTCAGTCCGGCGGTCCAGATCACCCCGTCGATCGGCAGAAGTTCCTCGGGAGCGGGCTGCAGCCCATCGCCCTCGGGCGCGCTGCGGCAGCACAGGTGCAGGCGATCGGCGTCGACCCGGGTGACGGCGGTGTGGGTGCGCAGGCGCACATCCCGTTGCCGCAGGGCCTTTTCGGCCTGCTCACGGCTGAAGGCCCGAGCCTGGGGCAGCAGGGTGGGACCCTGCTCGATCAGTTCGATCACGGCACAACCCTGAGCCAGATCGGCGAGTTTGCAGGCCAGCTCGACTCCAGTGGGGCCGGCTCCGACCACCGCCAGGCGCTGCAGCGGGCGGGCGGAGCGGCGCAGTTTCTCGAGCAGTTGCTGGAGTCGCTCCACATCATCGAGGGTGCGGAAGCCGAGGCTGTGGATATCCGCGCCCGGCACCCCGAAGAACTCGGGGCAGCCCCCCGAGGCGATCACCAGGCGGCGATAGGGAAGGCTGCGGCCAGCGGCGGTGTGCACATGCCGCTGGCTGGCATCGATCCGGTCGACACGATCCTGCAGCCAGCCCACCCCCTTGCCTGCCAGCAGGGCGTCGTAGCGGGGGGCGATCTCCCAGCGGCGCAGTTCGCCGCTGAGCAGCTCATAGAGCAGGGGCAAAAACAGAAAGCGCTCCTGCGGTTCGATCAGCAGGATCGGCGGGTGGCGGCGGCTCTCGGCCAGCGATAAGGCGGTGTAGAGCCCAGCGAACCCTCCCCCGACGATCACGACGGGGGGGATGGCGGTGCTGTCGGAATTGGCCGGATGCCTGTCACTCTCCATACAGGAACCCTACCCAGTGTTTCCATTGACGGGTGATGATGGCCTGATGCTGACCCTTTCAGCCACGGGAAACGCTGTACCGAGTTCGTCTTCGCCGCAGTCTCAGGCCGCCCAGGTGCCGCTGGCTGCGATGCCCGCTGATCTGCAGGGGCGCCCCCTGGATCTGGAGGCGGCCCGGGCGCTGCTGGAGCCGCTGGATGCTCAGTCCCGGCTGCGCTGGGCGGCTGCTTGTTTTGGCGAAGGACTGGCGCTCACCACCAGCTTCGGCATCCAGTCGGCGGTGCTGCTGCACATGGTCAGCGAGCTCGGCGAGGTGGTTCCCGGTCGGCGGGTGTCCGTGATCTGGGTGGATACCGGCTACTTGCCCCCCGAGACCTATCGCTACGCCGAACAACTGAGCGCGCTGCTGTCGATCGATCTGCGGGTGGTTCAGGCGGTGATGAGCCCAGCCCGGATGGAGGCGCTCCATGGCCGGCTGTGGGAATCCGGCAACCTCGAGGATCTGCAGCTCTACAACCAGCTCCGCAAGGTCGAGCCCCTCGATCGGGCCCTGGTCGAGCTCCAGGTGCGTTGCTGGGCCAGTGGGGTGCGCGGCCGCCAGACCGACCATCGCCGTGGCATGACGCCGCTGGATCCGGTGCGGGGGGCCTGGTCGCTGCGGCCGCTGCTGACCTGGACCAGCCGTGATGTCTTCTATTACATGCAGGAGCATGGGCTACCCCAGCATCCGCTCTTTGAGCAGGGCTATTCCACTGTGGGCGACTGGCACTCCAGCGCCGCCGACGATGGAGACCTCAGTGGCCGTGCCACCCGCTTCGGCGGAATCCAGCAGGAATGCGGCATCCATCTGCCGGGGCTGATGGGTGAGGGCATCTGAGTGCCGTCTGGTTCGCCCCGCTGGTTGCTGATTGGAAACAGCCGCTGGCACTGGGCTGTGGCCACCGCTGGGGGGCTGCGGGTGGAGCATGGCTTGCCGCCGGCTGGCGCTCTGGAGCCTGGACTCCTCGCCGATCTGGTCGGTTGGGCCGCGGTGGGGCCGCTGCCGTCGCTGGTGACGTTGCCGCCGCAGCGGCGGCTACCGCTGGATCGGGTGCCGCTGGCTGCCTTGCCGCCCTGGCTGGGCCTGGATCGAGCTCTGGCCGGCTGGCTCGCTTGGCGGCGCCATGGCCAGGGGGTGCTGGTGGCCGATGCCGGCACCGTGCTCAGCCTCACCCGGGTGGAGCGATCGGGGCGATTTGCGGGGGGGCGGTTACTGGCCGGGGTTGGATTGCAGCTGCGGGCGATGGCGGTGGGCACTGCGGCCCTGCCGCAGCTCGAGCTGCCGCTGGCAGACCGGTTCGGATTGGCTCAGGGGGCTGGCTTGGACTGGCCGATGGACACCGACCGGGCCATGGCCGTCGGCGTGGTGTGTGGTGCGGCCGCGGCCGTGGCTGATGCCGTCTTGCAGGTTCGTCAGCATGACTCCGGCTGCCGTGTGGTGCTGACTGGTGGCGATGCCGGCCTGCTGCTGCCCCGACTTCAGGCCCTGCTGGGCCGCCAGGGCCTGGAGGTGGATTGTCAGCCCGATCTCGCCCTCGAGGCCCTGGTGGAATTGCAGCCGATCTGACCTGGGCCCAGATTCGGATCAGCCGCGATTCCGGCAATAGGCAGGCAGGCCAGACCAAGGCGAAGGCCCAGCCTCAGTCCAGCCCCAGGTCAGTGAGAATCTGGTCAGCCATGGTTTCGGCCTTCACTTTGGTGTATACGGCTTCGATCTTGCCTTCGGCGTCGATCACGAAGGTGTGGCGCATCATGCCCAGATACTCCTTACCCATGAATTGCTTGAGGCCGTAGCTCTCGTAGGCCGTGGCCACAGGACAGGGCTCGGTATCGGTGAGGAGGGTGAAGGGCAGCTCGTATTTGCCGATGAACTTGCTGTGACTGCTGGCCCCATCCTTACTGATCCCCAGCACTTGAATTCCCTGGCGTTCAAAAGCGCTCCAACGGTCGCGAAAATTGCAGGCCTCTTTGGTGCAGCCAGGGGTGTCATCCTTGGGATAGAAATAAATCACCACCCGTTGGCCTTTGAGAGCCGCCAGGCTCACGCTGTCGCCGTTCTGATCAGGCAGGCTGAAATCAGGCGCTGCATCACCGATCTGAAGGGTCATGGCGATTTTGCTCAGGCTGGGCTGAGAGCTTAGGCGTCAGGCCGCTTGACTCGACCACCGGTCCAGTCGGTGGGCAGCAGCACATCCGAAGACGATCTTGTGTAGTCGATTTGCTTGCAGTCGGTATCATGGATATGAATTCCTTTTTCTTGGTCCCAATGCTCAAGCGTCTAATCGCCGGTCTCGCCATTGGAACGGCTTTGACCGCCTCTGCTCTGCCCGTTTCTGCTGCTGTCCACAACGACCTGCCCGTGCGCTGGAACACCGGTGGCGCCGTCTGGTCCACCCACCAGGAGGCCTTCGACACCTTTTTTGAAACTGGTGCGATCACTGACCGCGGCCTGGAAGGTGGTCTCCATCGCTCCGGCTGGACCGCCGATGAAGTGCGCACCGGCATGACCAAGAGCTATTCGGTCAACCTGGTCGGCGTTTCGAACTTCCTCTATTCGGACGCCGGTGTGAAGTTTCTCAAGAATGCCACCGCCAGTTATTTCCCTTACTGGAGCATGAACACCTACGCGGTTCAGGCCCTGCGCGGCGCCATCCTGGCTGATGCCAACGATGGCAACATCTCCTCCGCAGGCATCATGCGCGCCCTGCCCACCGACTTCCGCCTGGCTGACTTCTGCAACACCTACACCGGTGCCCAGAACATCTGCGCCGAAGGCCGTTGCCAGCCTGGAACTGCCCAGTGCACCTCCCTGCTCTCCTGGTACGTGTTCCTCCCCGCCTGCATCCAGGCCAATCAGGTCGTCGCCGTCGTGGCTGAGCGTCCCGCACCGGCTCCGGCCCCGGCTCCCGCTCCCTACGCCGAACCGATCCGCGGTCTCTGGTGATCCTGGGGGCTTGCCCCTGACCACCCCCTTTTGATCCCATCAGCCCCGGCCAGCCCGGGGTTTTTTCATGGCAATTCTCGGTTGCCTGTTTGGCCTGAGTGGCCGGCAAGGACGAGGGCAGCGGCGGCGATGGCGGCATCATCTGCGCCTGCCGGCTGTACCAGCTCCCGCTCAGCCGGGGCGCTGGGCCCGCAGCAGGGTGTGCCGCAGTGGCTGGGGCAGGCGACTCCCCTGGTGGCGGCTGAACAGACGGCGCAGCTGGTCGATCACCTTGCTGTCCAGCTGGGTGCTCAGCAATTGCCGGTAGTCGGCTCCGGAGCTGAACCAGCGCTCCAGCAGGCCGCCATCCACGGCCAGGCCCAGTTCTTCCTGCCAGCTGTGGCCTTCCACCTGCCAGCCCCATTGCTCCAGCTGGGTCCGCACCGGTGTTGGTCCCGGCCCCTGAGCGGCCAGCCAACTCCGCTCCAGGGTCTGCGCTCGGTTCAGGGCCTCGGCCAGCTCTGTTGTTGCGGTCAGGCCACTGTCGTGGGCCAGCAGGCTGCCGACCGGGCCGAGCAACGGTTCACTGAACAGCAACCTGGCCCGGGCCGCGGGGGCCGCCAGGGCGGTGAGCGCGGCGATGCTGCTCTCCAGCTGTTTGCTGCCACTGGCGCGCCAGGGTTGGCGGGCTGCCAGCCAGTCGAATTGCCAGTGGGCTTCCAGTTCCAGGGCCAGGGCTGAGGGCTGCGCTGGAGGGAGCCTCAGCAACCTGGGTCGGCGCAGGTGATCAAGAAGCTGCAGCTGGGCCTCGAGCCGTTCCTGGTCGGCCGTTGCCGCCAGGGTGATCACCACATCGCCTTCGCTGGCGGCCTGCAGGGGGTCCAGGGCCCACAGCAGCGAGCGGGCTTCCAGCACCAGCACCCGGTCCAGGCGTCGGATCTTGGCGTCCTGCCAGAAGCGTTGGCGCAGGCGGTCGAGCCGTTCCCCTTCGGCGGCGGCCTGGCGCTGCAGCCAGCGGGCCAGCACCGGATCGTGGGGACTGCTGCTCAGCAGCTCCGGCTGGTCATTGTTGGTTTCGGCCGCGGCGGCCAGCTGGGCGGCCCGGCGCTGTTGCAGGCGCTGGCGCAGGGCTCCTTCCCAGCCGAGGGTGCCTGGCTGCCAGAAGACCTCCCCCTGCAGGGCGCTGGGCAGATATTGCTGGGCCACCCAGTGCTCGGCATAAGCATGGGGGTAGCGGTAGCCGACGCCATCGCCGAAGGCCTTGCCATCGCGGCTGGCGTCCCGCAAGTGGGAGGGCACCTGTTGCTTCTGGGCGTCGCGGACGGCCTTGATCGCATCGAACAGCCCCAGGCTGCTGTTGCTCTTCTCGCTGCCGGCCAGGTAGAGCGCGGCATGGGCCAGCGGATAGAGCCCTTCGGGCAAGCCCACCCGGTCGAAGGCTGCCGCACAGGCCTCCACCACCACCATCGCCTGGGGATCAGCCAGACCGATGTCCTCGCCGGCGGAGATCAGCAGTCGCCTGAGAATGAAGCGCGGGTTTTCCCCGGCCTCCAGCATGCGCGCCAGCCAGAACAAGGTGGCATCGGCGTCGGAGCCGCGGATCGACTTGATGAAGGCACTGATCGTGTCGAAATGGGCATCACCTTGCTTGTCGTAGAGCACGGCCCGCTGCTGGATCGATTCCTCGGCGATGGCTAGATCAATCACCACGTCGCCGGCTGCGTCGACGGGCGTGGTTTCCACCGCCAGTTCCAGGGCGTTGAGCAGGCTGCGGGCATCACCCCCGGCCACGTTCAGCAAATGGTCCGCGGCCTCCGGCTGGATGCGCACCCGGCGTTGGCCATAGCCGTGCTCGGGATCACTCAGGGCCCGATCGATCAGTTGACGCAGATCCTCTGGCTCAAGGGGCTGGAGCCGGAACAACCGGGCCCGACTCACCAGTGCCTTGTTCACCTCGAAGTAGGGGTTTTCGGTGGTGGCGCCGATCAGGGTGAGGGTGCCGTTTTCCACCCAGGGCAGCAGTGCATCCTGTTGGGCCGCGTTGAAGCGGTGCACTTCATCGATGAACAGAATTGTGCGCAGGCCGTGGTGTTCGAGGCGCTCCCGGGCTGCCTCCACCTCGCTGCGCAGATCCTTCACCCCTGCCAGCACGGCATTGAGACTGCGGAAGGAGGCGCGGGTGCTGCCGGCAATGATGCGCGCCAGCGTGGTTTTACCCGTGCCCGGGGGGCCATGCAGGATCAGGTTGCCGACCCGGTCGGCGGTGATGGCGCGGCGCAGCAACCGACCGGGGCCGAGGATCGCCTCCTGGCCGACGAAGTCGTCGAGGCTGCGGGGCCGCAGTCGATCGGCCAGCGGCGCAATCCGGCTCAGAGTCTGCTCCCGGCGGTGGCTGAACAGATCGCTCAAGGTGGGGCGCTGGCGGGCAGGGTGGCATCGCGGCCTTGGTCATCATCGTTGCTCTGCCCCAGGGCCGGCTGCTGGCCTCAGTGGGCAGACGAGCCGCCTTCCCCACGCTGGGGAGGGAAGTGCACGCCGAAGCGCAACAGATCAAAGCCGCTGAACAGGAAGCTGATCCCCACCAGCAGTCCGATCACCGAAAGCTGGCCTGCCGGGTCCATGCTGAGGATCAGCAGGCCCAGCACCAGGGTCACCAGCCCATTGGCCAGGCCCCAGCCCCAGCCGGCCACCGTGCGGTGCAGCAGCGAAACGAGCGTGGCCACGAGGCCCTCCGCCAGGAACACGATTCCCAGGGCAACGGCCAGGGCCTTGATCTGCAGGGCTGCCGGCACCAGGCCGGTTTTGAACTGAATCAGCATCCAGCAGCCTGCCACCAGAAACAGGGTGGCGATCACCAGCCGCCCGAAGCAGGGCCAGCGGCTGAGCCGACGGGCGCGGCTGAGATTGTTGATCCAGCCGAACAGGCCAGCCACCAGGAAGGCCACGGCCACCATCACCGTGGCCCAGGCCGAGGCGATGATTGGGAAGCTCAGGGCCAGCAGCCCCAGCACGATCAGGATGATCCCCTCGGCCTGGGTGAGTCCCCGCAGCCGCGAGAGCTCGGCGGCGTGCTGATCGAGGTCAAAATCTCCAGATGCTGGGGAGTTGGATTCGGGGGGCATGGCGGTTGCGGAGCGACCTCAGCCTTCAGGGTGGGAAGCCGCGAGACGTCGCGCCCGGCTTTGTCATCGCTCGATACGGGGCTGAGCAGGTCCGTCCCGGTCCGACATTCCCGGTCACCGGTGGTGGATGCCATCATCGGGCCCATCGGCCATGGCGCCCCCTTGCGATTGCAGCTCCCAGCCGCTTTGCGTTCCCTGGCCTCGGCAGCAGCCTTCTCTGCCTCGCTCAGTCTGCTGTTGCCGGGATGTGCGGCGGACAAGGCAGCTGCCCCGCGGATTCTGTCGGTGCAGGTGGCGCCGGTGGCGCTCAGCTCCTTCCGTGACAGCATCGAGACGATGAGCACCCTGGAGTCGCTGAAAGAGGTGGCTCTGGCGGCCCAGGCCAGTGGCCGGATCGAGCGCCTGCTGGTGCAGCAGGGAGACCGTGTGCGCCAGGGGCAGCTGCTGCTGGTGCTGGATCAGACCCAGAGCCGAGCCGAAGTGGCCCGGCTGCAGGCGGAGGTCGAGACCAACCGGCTCAATTATCAGCGCTATGACTATCTGGTGAAACAGGGGGCTGCCAGTGCCTTCCAGCGTGATGAGTTTCGCCAGCGCTATCTCTCCTCCCGGCAGGAGCTGATCGCCCGCCGCGCCGATCTGGCCTTCCGCGATCTGCGGGCACCGATCAACGGCATTGTTGGCGATCTGTTGGTGAAACAGGGGGATGTGATTCAAGCCGGTGCGCCGTTCACCAGCCTGATCCGCAACGACCGGCTCCTGGCCAGGGTGGAGGTGCCCGCCCTCTATGCCCCCCGCCTGCGCCTCGGGCAGATGGTGATCCTGATCGATCCGGCCACGAACCGACCGCTGGCCCAGGCGCCGCTGCGTTCGATCGATCCCGCTGTGGTGCCCGGCAGCCAGTCGCTGTTGGCCAAGGCCGAATTCGACAACCGTGGCCAACGCCTGCGGAATGGCTTGCGCACGCGCACGCGCCTGATCCTTGGGAGCAGTCGTCAGCCCTCGGTGCCGTTCACCGCCGTCACCCAGATTTCGGGTCAGAATTTTGTCTATGCGGTCGGCGCTCTGGCGCGCCTGCGGCAACGCCCCGGCCGTGCCGATCTCGCCGCCGCTGCCCGGATGGCCCCTGGCACCCGCTTCGCCCTGCAGACGCCGGTGCGACTGGGATCGCTGCAGCACAACCGCTATCCAGTTCTTCAGGGTCTGAGCCTGGAGGAGCCGGTGATTGTCGCCAATCTGCTCAGCCTGCGTCACGGCCAGCCGGTGCAGGTTCGATGATCAATCCCTGGATTGGTTGCGCCGACCGGGATGGGGCGCGTTTTTCCGGTAACTTGCCTGCGTTACGTCGATGAGACCCTGTGCGCCGGCCGGCTTCCCAGCCCCCCTCTGCCGTTCCTGCGCGCTGGCTAAGGTTTGGGTTCGCCACCCTGCCCTTGCTGGGTCTGCTCGGCGCCTGCGGTGGCCAGGCCCCTAAGGCCCAGCAGCCGCTCAGCGTGCAGGCGGTGATCGTGTCTCCGGGCCGCTTTGCCCCGGGCATCGATGTAGTCAGTCGCATTCAGTCCACCAGCAACGTGGTGATGCGACCCGAGGCCGATGGCCGGGTGGTGCGGATTCTGGCAACCCAGGGGCAGCGGGTGAAGGCGGGACAGCCCATCCTGGTGTTGGACAACGTGCAGGAGGCCGCCACCCTCGATGCCAGCAAGTCCGAGGCGATCAAGGATCGCTCCAACGCCCTGCGTTACATCTTCCTCAACGACCAGGGTGCGGTGTCCACCAAGGACCGCGACTATTACGTTACCCAGGCATTGCAAAGCCGTGATCGGGTCAGGGCCAATGCTGCCACCCTGGGCTACAAGTTCGTCACGGCCCCCATCGACGGCATCCTGGGCAACCTCGACACCGTCAAGCTCGGTGACTATGTGCAGAAGGGGCAGGCGATCACCGGGATCGTCAACAACGCCACCCTCTGGACTCTGATGGATGTGCCCGCCACCCAGGCGAGTCAGGTGCGGCTCGGGTTGCCGGTGACTGTGCAGAGCCAGGGGAATCCACCAATTCAGGGCGTGGGCCGGGTGGTGTTCATCTCTCCCTATTACGGTGAGAACGATGACAAGTCTTCACCCAATACGGTGCTGGTGAAAGCCGAGTTTCCCAATCTCAGTGGTCAGTTGAAAACCGGTCAGTTTGTCAGTAATCGCATCATCACCGGCATTTCGGATCAATTGGCGGTGCCTGCCCAGGCGGTGCAGATGAAGGCGTCACAACCGTTTGTCTTCAAGCTTTATCCGCTGCGGCAAGTGCTGGCCAAGATCAAGGCTTCCCCTCAGGTGCTGCCGGCCCAGAAGCAGGCGCTTGAGAAGCTGCCGGGCAGCACCCCGATCGCCGTGCAGGTGGCGGTGCGCCTGGGCCCCATGCAGGGCAACATCTTCCCGGTGCTGGAGGGTCTCAGCAAGGGAGATCAGGTGGTGGTGAGCAACACCTCCTTGTTGCGATCCGGTATTCCTGTCAAGGTGGCCGGCAACGGCCCCAGCAACTGAGCCGTCATGTCGCTTTCCGATAATTTCATCAAGCGGCCGGTTCTGACAACCGTCTGCAGCATCTTGATCGTGCTGGTGGGGCTGATCGCCATCCCCAGTTTGTCGATCGAAAATTTGCCGAATATCGCTCCACCGTTGATTCAGGTGACGGCTAACTATGGCGGCGCCAATTCGGTGGTTACCGAGCAGGCTGTGACCAATCCGATTGAGCAGCAGATCAACGGTGTGCCGGGCGCCAACTATATCTCGTCCACCAGTAATATGAGTGGTACGAGTGTGATCTCGGTGTACTTCAATGAAGGCACCGACATCAATATTGACCAGGTGAACGTGCAAAACCGTGTTTCCCTGGCGATGCCGCAATTGCCCCAGCAGGTGCAGGCGACGGGTGTGTC
>CALPNT020000008.1 GCA_943325005.2 Bifidobacterium breve
ACAGCAGATTGAGCAGGGCCCTGGGCCAGCCCCAATGCGCCAGGCGGGCCGCATTGAGGTTCTGCTGCACACTCAGCTCCTCGATCAGGTGCAGCTCCTGCCAGAGGGTGCCGATGCGGGCCTGCTGGCGGCGGCGCTGGCGAGCGGAGCGGGCCGGCGGCAGACCCTGCCAGAGCACCTGACCCGCATCAGCGACCAGAGATCCATTCGCCACCGCCAACAGGGTGCTTTTGCCGGCACCGCTCGGGCCCAGCAGGGCCACCCGCTCGCCACAGTCGATGCGCAGATCCAGTGCCTCCAGCCGCGGGCGATCGCGACCGGCCACCGTGATCTGCCGAAGTTCCAGCAGCGGTGAAACGGCCGCCGGCTCAGGCCTCGCCATCGGGGTGCTGCTCCAGCAGGGCCTGGATTCGCAGCAGCAGTTCAACCCGCTGGGCAGGATCACCCACCAGCTCCAGCTTGCCGGCCCCAGGCCACCAGTTGAGCTTCAGGTTGCTGACGCCGTCTTCAAACACGGCCATCTGGAAGGCGCCCCGAGACTGCCAGCGGCAGGGAATACCCAGGGCCGCCACAAGCTGCTGAAGGTCGTCGCTGGAACCGGTGAATTGCACGGAACTGACAAAAAAGGAATCAGCGGATTTTGCCGATCTGGCGACCCACCTGTTCGATCTTGGCGTAAGCGGCGGCATCCGCAGGCGTGAACTGCTGGGCCGAGAACAGGGCGAGGATCTGCTTCTGCTGCGGATCGCTCGGCCGCCAGCTGAGGATCGCCTGCTGCAGTTTGAGGGTGAAGCCCTTGCCGAAGCGCTGATCGAGATCCCCCTGGGCAATCCAGTGATAGTCCTGATAGCCAGGGCTCTTCCAGATCGCCACCACCTTGGAGCGCTTGGCCTTGCCATCGTGCAGGCTGGTGCGCCACACCTGCTCGTTCACCACGCCGGCGTCATACGTGCCGCTCTGCACCAGGGCGATCGTGGCATCGTGGCTGCCACTGAAGCCGGGGGCACCACCGGCGAAATCGGTAAGCTTCACGCCGGCCTGAGCCAGGAAATACTGGGGCATCAAGCGGCCGGAGGTGGAGCTCTCCGAGCCGAAGCTGAACCGCTTGCCCTTCAACTGGGCCAGACCCTTTTGCTGATTAAAAGGCTTGATGCCGCTGCCGGTATTGGCGATGAAGATGCTGTGGAAGGCCACATCGATATCGCGTTGGGCCAGCACCCGGGCCCCGGGCTTCTGCAACCGTGCCTGAACCCCGGTGAGCCCGCCGAACCAGACCAGATCCAGATCGCCGGTGCGGAAGGCGGTCACGGCGGCGGTGTAGTCCACCACCGGCACGTACTTCACCGTCACCCCGAGCTGGCGGCTGAGCTCACTGGCCACCAGGGGATAGAGGCGATTGAGCTTCTCGGGCTTCTGATCGGGGATGGCGCCGAGGCGCAGCACCCGGGCGGTTCTGGCCGGCTCGGCCGCCGCCGCCTGAGGCCGCAGGGCATCTTCCCCAAGCCAAGGTGCCAGCAGGGGCGTGAGCATCAGGCCGAGCCCAGCGAACAGGGCGATCGCACGGGTGCGGGTCGTCATCAAAGGGTGTGGAGACAAATTGAAGAACCTGGAAATGAACCCTGCAGGGAGCCGCCGGGTGGAGATCTCTCTGGGCTAGGGCTGCAACCATGATGGCGGGACCAGCCGCAACGCCCAGAGCTTGAGCGAGCCTCAATGCTGCCACTCGATCGGAGCCTCCCCCTCGGCGCAGGACGCTGGAGCGGTTCAGGCCGGCTCAACCATGGAACCGAGCAGTTGCACCAGCACCTGGCGCGGCCGCGGCCCATCGAGCTCCACCAGCAGCACCGATTGATAGCGCCCCAGACCGAGACGGCCGTCCACGATCGGCAGACTCAGCTGGCTGCCGAGCATCAAGGCGATCAAGTGGGAATGGGCATTGCGCGGTTCATCGGCGGGCACATCGCGCAGATGCAGATCGTTGTGCCGCCAGGGATGATCCGCCTGCACCAGGGAACCAAAGAACTCAGCGATATCCGCCATCAGCCGCTCCTCGGCCTCATTGATCACCAGGGCCGTGGTGGTGTGCTGGGCCACGGCCACCAGCACACCCTCCTGGAGACCACTCGCCTCCAGATGCGCGTTGAGCTCGGCGGTGATGTCGTAACAGGCGACAGCGGCCGCACTGTCCAGGGAAAGAGTGAAGTGCATCCGTGACAGGACTTTCTCAGCCGAAAGGACTCAGGGAGGACTGGAAGCAGCAGCAGACTCCACCGCCGCCATCCTGGACCGCTCAACACATCCTCGTTGCACCAGGGACTGGATGACGCAGCTGGTGAGTGGCACGGCCCTTTTTCGCTCCTCGCTGGGGCCCCAACGGGCAGGGCTCACCTCGCAGAGTGACCTGCCTGCAGCGATCTTGAGGCACCAGCATCGGCTCCGCCTCCCGTTCAACCGCCGTGTGGGGCTGCGGCCGATGAGCAACCGGCTCCTTCAGGCCAGGCGCCGCTGCCGTCACCAGCCAGAGCGCAGCTTCGGACTTGCGCAGCTTGATGACTCAGCAGGAGGGGCTCCGCCCATGGAGCAGAGACGGCTTGACGCTGCCGCTGCGCCCCTGCCCCGATTCGCCTGGGGGGAGAGTGGAGCAAGAGGCAGAGCGGCCGCCATGATTCCATCCCAGCCGATCGCGGCGTTCCTGGCGGGCGAGGGCCCGATCCTCGACGTGCGCAGCCCTGCGGAATTTGCCCAGGGCCACATTCCAGGCGCCACCAACCTGCCCCTGTTCGCTGATGCCGAACGGGCCGAGATCGGCACCCTCTACAAGCAACAGGGCCGCCAGGCCGCCGTGCTGCGCGGCCTGGCCCTGGTGGGGCCCCGGATGGAGGCACTGGCCACGGCCCTCGCCGGGGCCCCGGCCGGTGGCCAACAACCAGCTCACCAGCTCCCCACCGCTCCACTGCGGATCCACTGCTGGCGCGGTGGCATGCGCTCGGCATCGGTGGCCTGGCTGGCCGACCAGCTCGATCTGCCGGTGCTGCTGCTGGAGGGGGGGTACAAGGCCTATCGCCGCTGGGTGCTGGCGCTGTTCGAGCGGCCTTGGCCGCTGCGGCTGCTGGGGGGACGCACCGGCTGTGGCAAAACGGAGCTACTGCTGGCCATGGCGGCACGGGGCGTGGCGATGGTGGATCTGGAGGGCCTGGCCCATCACCGCGGCAGCAGCTTCGGCGCCCTCGGACTGCCGCCCCAGCCCAGCAGCGAGCACTACGAAAACCTACTGGCCGCGGCCCTTTGCCGTCTGGAGGGAGCCAAAGCGATCTGGCTGGAGGCGGAAAGCTCCCAAGTGGGCCGCTGCCGCATCCCCGCCGGCCTCTGGCGTCAGATGCAAGCGGCCCCGGTGCTGGAGGTGCAGCGGCCGCTGGAGCAGCGGGTGGCCCATCTGGTGACGATCTACGGAGTGCAGGAGCCACAGGCCCTGGCCGAAGCCACCCATCGCATCGCCAAACGGCTCGGCCCCCAGCGCACATCCGCCGCCCTCGAAGCAATCACGCAACGGGACTGGACCGCCGCCTGCCTGCAGATGCTCGACTACTACGACCGCTGCTACGACCACGAACTCGGCCAGCATCGGGTATGCACGGTGGAGCTGGGCGAGCTGAGCCCAGCGGCGGCGACCCAGCAGCTGCTGGAACAAGGCCTGATCAGCACGGACTAAGCCGCCTTTCCTGCCACCACCTTGGCGATCACGACCGCCTCAACGAAGCCGGCAGCGCGCAGGGCCAGCAGGGCCGCGGGCGCCCGCTCCGCCGGCAAGGCCGCCAGCAGCGGGCCGCAGGTCTGCGGATCAAGCAACAAACCCAGGTGCTTGGGCTCCGCAGTGCTGGCGGCAGCCAAGCGCACCGGCCCCTCCAGCAAGGCAAGGGCGCTGGCATTGGCAGGGGCAAGACTGCTGGCAAAACCGCGTTGCAGCAAAGCCAGGGCTCCTGGCAGAGCCGGGATCGCCTCCAAATCGAGCTCCACGCCAACCCCCGGCGAGGCAGCCAGCATTTCGCCCAGATGACCCAGCAAGCCGAAACCGGTCACATCGGTGCAGCCCCCCACCCCATGGGCGGCGAACAGCGGCACCAGCTCGGCCTGACTGCGCTGCATCGCCGCGAGCGCCGCATCGATCCACTGGGGCTCCGCGGCCCCCGCCATCGCCGCCGCAAACAGCACACCACTGCCCAGAGGCCGGCTCAGCAGCAGCACGTCGGCGGGGCGCAAGGGCCCCTTGGACCAATGCTGCCCCGGCGCCACGCGGCCATTGACCGTGAGCGCCAGGGCCAGGCCACCCCCATCGCGGCCCTCGAGGGTATGGCCGCCGATCAGCGCCGCACCGAGAGGCTCCAGCACGGAGCGCACCCCAGCCAGGGTCTGCAGCAGCAGTTCTTCCTGCAGGGGCGCCGCGGCCTGGGGCACGGTCACCAGAGCTTGCACCGACTGCACCGAGGCGCCACAGGCCCAGAGATCGCTGCAGGCGTGAAGGGTGGTGAGGCGGGCATTGAGCCAGGGATCCTCCACCAGAGCCGGAAAGCCATCAAGGCTCTGCAGCAGCAGATCGCCCTCGGCTGCAAGCCCCAGCACGGCAGCATCCTCAGCCGCCGGCGCCTGCCCGTCGGGATCGAGCCGGGCCAGGGCCGCCACCAGAGGCTGCGCCGCCAGCTTGGCGCCGCAGCCGCGGCAGGCCATCCCCGGGGCCCTGGGATCGGCAGCCGTTGTGTCCGCAACAACGCCAAGGTCATGGAAACGGGCCATGAAGCGGCGATCAATCCACTGCTTCCAGTGCCACAGCCAGCGATAGGGACCCAGAACCAACGGTCCCCAGAGAGCCAGAGCCCGGAGCGCCCCAGGCTCGCTGGCCGCCGCGGCCGCACCGCCAACCCCCAGCAACTGCAGCGCCCAAGCCTGGGGCGCCCAGGCCTGCAGGGAAGCAGCAGGTGTCTGCAGCTGACGTTGAAGATTAGTGGCCAGCACCGGGGCGGCGCGCACGGCCCACACCCCCGCCGCCGGCCGAGGCGAGGCGGCGATCAGGCCGCAATCACCCACGGCGAACAGGTGGGGATGGCCGATCACCGCCAGGGTCGGCTCCGTCAGCACCCGGCCGCTGCTGCACTGCACCGGCAACCCCGCAGCAGCCAGCCAGGCCGGGGCCCGGCTGCCGGTGCAGGCCAGATCCGCCCCAGCCTGGGCCGAGCCATGGCGCGCCACCGGGATCCCCGCCTCGGCCAGCAGACGCTCCAGGCTCCGCCGGGCGGCGCGGGAGTCGAAATGGAGCGCGTCCCCGCGCAGCAGCAGGCGACTGGCCACACCGCGGTAGCGCAAAGCCAGGGCCAGTTCCACGGCCGCCGCTCCTCCACCGCGGATACGCACGATCGATCCGGGCTCCAGGGCTGCGCTCCAGGCCAGGAAAGGCTCCAGCGGCTTGACCGCCAACGCCTGGCGATCATCAACGTTGTGGTCGTCAGCCGTTTGCCCCGCAGCCGTGAGGGCGCCGACATCGAGACTGAGGGTGTCGAAGGCCAAGGGCGGACGCCCCGCCAGCCCCAGCTGACGCCCGCCAGGATCGAGGCTGATGATCTCCGCCTGAATGAAACTCACGCCGGCTAAGCCACAGAGCCGGCGCAGATCGATCGCACACTCGGGCCGTTGGTAGAGGCCAGCCACCAGGCCCGGCACCATGCCGGAATAAAGGGCGGTGCTGGTGCGATTGACCAGGCTGATCAGAGTGCCGGCGGGCCGGCGAGCAGGATCCATGGCCCACTGCCGCAGCAGCAGCGCATGACTATGGCCACCGCCAGCCAGCAACAACATGTGTTGTGGAGGCGAAGCGCTCGGCTGTCCGCGGTTGGAGCCCTGCATGCAGCGGTCAGGGCGAAGATTTCTCCATCTTCGCTGCCGCCCTTACCACCCCCATAAGCTGACCGGGGCTGTGATTCAGAACTGGAGTAGCGATGGAACCCGTGCTAGCCGATCTGCTCGCCAAGCTGGAAGCGGGGCAGATCCATCGTCATGAGATGGCTTCGTATCAGGACAATCAGCTCCCGGCCGCCATCAATCTCGAACTGATGTGGATGCTGTTTGCGATCGACACCTTGGAGGAACACCGGCTCAGGCTGGTGGACAAGCTGAGGTGCGTGAAACCCTGAGTCCCCCTTGCCATGCCTTCCTTGCACCATCGCGAGCGCCACAACAGCCACCGGGTGGGCTGGCTGCGGGCCGTGGTGCTTGGGGCCAACGACGGCACCATCTCCGTCTCGAGCCTGGTCGTGGGCATCGCCGCTTCCGGCGCCAATCACCAGACCCTGCTGCTCTCGGCCCTGGCGGCGATCGTGGCCGGAGCGATGTCGATGGCAGCCGGGGAATACGTCTCGGTGCAATCGCAGGCGGACACGGAAGCGGCGGATCTGGCCCGGGAGCGCCAGGAATTGGCCCTGGATCCGGGCGGTGAACTGGCCGAACTCACCGAGATCTATCGCCAACGCGGCCTGGAGCCAGCTCTGGCGCGCCAGGTGGCCGAACAGCTCACGCTCCATGACGCCCTCGGGGCCCATGCCCGCGACGAGCTGGGACTGAGCGAAATCCTGCGGGCCCGGCCGATTCAGGCGGCCCTGGCCTCCGCCGCCAGCTTCGCGGCCGGAGCGCTGCTGCCGCTGTTGACGATCCTGCTGAGTCCACCGGCAAAGATCAGCCAAATCACAACGGCTGTGGCCCTGCTGGCCTTGATGGCCCTGGGCGGGCTGGCCGCCTGGGCCGGAGGGGCACCAATCCGCACCGCCAGCCTGCGGATGCTGTTCTGGGGGGGCCTGGCCATGGGCTTGACAGCCCTGGTGGGCAGGGTATTTGGGGCCGCGGTGTAAAGCGGAACCCGTGGGGAGCTGGATTGGCATGGGGCTGATCTTGACCTGAACCTGTGACTGAAACGGCGCAAAAGCGGGGACTGAGCAAAATCAGCCAACGATCTGCAGCGTCTTATCGCTTAATCGGCACCACGGCCAAACCGATCGGGGCCAGCGCAATCAGAGCGAGCTTGAGGTGCTGGAGGCCGAAGGGAATCCCGATGATCGAGATGAAGCAGGCCAGGGCCGAAACCAAATGCCCCACCGCCAGCCACCAACCAGCCAGCAGGAACCAGATCACGTTGCCGAGGAAGCCGAGCGGACCGGTGCCGAGATCGCCCTTGCCACTGAGTTCGGCTCGACTGATGGCTTCCTTCCCGAAGGGCCAGAAGGAAAACGTACCAATCACGAAACAGGCCCGGGCCCAGGGAATGCCGACGATCGTGAGCGCCACCACGAGCCCGGCCAGCCACCAGCCCAACCCCATCACCACGCCACCAAACAGGAACCAGATGACGTTGGCAATGAAACGCAGCACGGCCGATCCAGAGCACCAACCACCAACGTAGGAGCCGGTCACCCGCGCTCCACAAAACCAGATTGTTGGTCAGTCCACCCCGATCAATTCCGGCCTACACCAACCGCAGACCCAAGCCAGCCAGCCAGAAAGGGCCGCTCACGGCTGAGGCGATCAATCGGCAGAACCATCGCCTAACAAACAGCGAAACGATCAAGTCCGGGGCCGCTCAGCAACGAAAGCAGACAACAGCGGCCAACAGCCCCTAGGGCCAGGACATCGACTGGAAACGAGCAACTGGCCTCCGCCATGGAGATTTCAAGCCACGCCGCGGCAGATTCGCTCGCCTCACCCCCTTGAGCCAGTGCGATCACCTGGGCCTCAAGCTGGTGTGATCGATCAGTACTTGACCTGGACACGGTCGGCCTGCGCCACAAGCCAAGGAAGGGCCAATGACGGTACCGACCACACAGCAGAGGCGCCGCTGGGAACCCACGCCCCCCTGAAGCGAGGCAATCGGCAAGGCAAGCGTCAATCCCTACCCAGCGGCGGCGAACAAGGCCCGGACGGTGATGCGCCAGGCGGCTGGCCCAACCTCTGGCGATCCACCAAAGTCCCCAACACCGCCCTACCGCCACGGCTGAAAAGGCCTGAACGCTGCGGCCCGAGGGCCGAGATGCAGCGGCGGCGGAAAGCTGCCGCAGCTTTGCGTCAGATCCTGAGTAGCCGGGCGCCAACAGGGGCCAAGCGGAGCCAAGGCGGGTAAACCCTCCAGGGCAAAAGAGCTTCCTTCGGGCACCAAGGTTTACTGTGCCTGCCGCAGGAGACCGGCTCCCCATGGTGAAAGAAGAAGGCTGTCGCTCGGCAGAACTGCGCGAGCTGGGCTGGAGCGCCGAGGAGGTGAGGGTCTATGAGGAGCTCTGGGAATACCGACAACGCTGGGGGGCCATCAACCTCGAACTGGAGGAACGCCAGTTGCTGCGCAAGGCCGAGGCAGCCTTGCCCAGACGGGCCAGCTCCGGTCGAGGCGCTGCAAGGAAAACCCTGCCGGAAAAGGCGCACCATCGCTGGTTGAGCTTCCACCTGGCAGCCATGCAGGCCAGCACTGGCGAGCTGGGGCTTGAGCCCAATGAAGAAGCGGCCTGGCCGATCATCCTGGAGGAAGAGCTCAAAGCCCTGGAGTACTACGAACCGGTGCTGGGCCTGCCCGACACGTTGAAGGCCAAACTTTTTCTGCCGGAGCGGGAACGCTGGGCAACAGAAGCCGCCTCACTCGGCCGGGTCCTCAACTACGACTTCGCCGCACCCTTGACAGCGCTGAAACTTCAGGGGCCCACCAGCTGGAAGCCGCTGCGGGGCGACGCCCAGGCGGGAGCAACGGATTACCCAGTGCTGGAGGGCGAAACGGCCACGAGCTTCCGCGCCCAGGTGCGCCGTGAAGTCTTCGCCTTCACCCGGTCCACCTATCCCTCGATCCAGGACAGCGACAAGCCGACGCCGCCTGATGCGGGCTGAATCACTACCACATCATGCCCCTGCCCACGGACTCGCTGTCTGAGAGGATCGTCACAGCGATGTGAAGGGCCTGCGGAGGCCCACTACCACCCTCTGAGTCGAGTCACTATGACCGCATCCGTTCCCCATTCCGGCACCGACGGACGTGAGGCGGCCGGCAGCAAGGGCACCATCCTGGTGGTGGACGATGAGGCGAGTATCCGCCGTATTCTGGAAACCCGCCTTTCGATGGTGGGATACACCGTGGCCACCGCGTGCGACGGCGAGGAAGCGCTGGATCGCTTCCCTGCCGTCGAACCTGATCTGGTGGTGCTTGATGTGATGATGCCCAAACTGGATGGCTACGGCGTCATTCAGGAGCTGCGCAAGATCTCGGATGTGCCGATCGTGATGCTCACGGCGCTCTCCGAAGTGAAAGACCGGATCCTGGGCCTGGAGCTGGGAGCCGACGACTATCTGATGAAGCCCTTCAGCCCCAAGGAGCTTGAAGCCCGTATCCGCTGTGTGCTGAGGCGAGTCCAAGGCAATGGCCAAGCCAATGGCACGCAGCGGCCTGCCGCCTCCAATGGCATTGAGGTGGGTGGACTGCGCATCAACACCGCCAAGCGCCAGGTGTTCCGCGGCGACGACCGAATCAGGCTGACAGGTATGGAATTCGGCCTGCTGGAACTGCTGTTGAGCCGCTCGGGCGAGCCTCTGAGCCGCGCCGACATCCTCACCAAGATCTGGGGGTACACGCCGGAACGCCATGCCGATACCCGGGTGGTGGACGTCCATGTGTCGCGGCTGAGGGCCAAGTTGGAGGAGGATCCCGAGAATCCGGAGTTGATCATCACGGCCCGGGGCATGGGCTACATGTTCCAGCGAATCGTGGTGAACGGCTGATACCTTTCAGCTGGATCCTGAAACTGGATGGTGCTTCTGGGCCGGCTTCGATGCTTTCTGAGCCCACCAGCGCCAACAGGGGCCGTGCCTACCAACCCAGCTTTTCGATCAGCCAGGTGATCAGGGCCTGGCTCGGTGTCCTCCTCGCCATCACCCTGCTGGGTCTGCTGAGCACCTGAAGTCACCATGCGTTGATCGCAGCGCCCTTAGGGGCCTCCACCATGCTGCTCTTCGGTCACCCCGAAAGCCCCCTCGCCCAACCCCGAAATCTGGTGGCCGGCAACACCCTCGCTGCTCTGATCAGCGTTAGCGGCGTGCTGCGGTGGCGCTCCTGGGGGTGCTGCTGGCGGCCAAACCCAGCTTTGTGCTGATGCCCGTTCTGGCCGGATCGCTGCTACTGCTACTGCTGCTGCTTGCTGTGACCTTCAGTCACCTGATTCCAGCAATCCGCCCCTATCCCCACCACTGGCTTGAACCGGCATCGACCCTGGCCCCGACCCTAGGCAACCTCTGAACGAAACGCACCAATACCCTGGCCGCGCAAACTGCGGCAAAAATGATGAGTTCGGGACCGCCACATGCATCATTATGGGGTAGTCCGGACCTGTCGAACTCACCGCTGCGGCAGAGCCAGGTGCGGTTGATGCTCCGCAATCCATCACCTGAATCCACAGAGACGAAACAGTGCAGGCATTGACAACAGCAGGGTCTCGGAACCATGCCGTAGGCAACACGACAGCCAGCGAGACTCAACAACCATGAGCCCAGCAACAGCCAGAGGCCAGGCAACAGCCAGAGGCCAGGCAACAGCCGTGGCCGCGGTTGAGCACTGGGGGATGCCCCTGCTGGAGCTGCCCCAGATCGCGATGACATCCGATGACGCCGTTGTCTTCGGGGGCGTGCTGGATCAGGTACTGCCGGTGAAGGTGGCCACCTGGGACGCCCTGGACCCGCACCAGCCCTTCTTCAACAAGTCCGCCGCAATGCAGCTGGGGGATCTCAGCCTGCTCTCCACCTTTGGCTCAGGCTTCGATGGCAGCCTGGAGCGGCAGGGAAAGGCCCACCTGGTGCTTCCCTATGCGCCGGAGCTGGCAATCAACGATTACGAGGTGGAGGGACGGACCTATCGATTCCAGGATGACGGCCTGTTTCTCAGCCAAGAGGAATCCCAGCTACGCATTCATGCCAGCTTCTGCGCCGCGGTGGTGTTCACCTTTACCCCCGAGAGTCTGATACCTGTAGCTGCTTCCATGGCCGGATCAGCGCGGGGCTCCCTGGCCATTCAAGCGGCTCTGCAACGCACCACCGTGCTCGATCGGCGCCGTGATCGTCGTCTCGGCAGCATTCAGAGCCTGCTGAAACAGAGCCTGCAGCTGATCCACAGGGCGATGGTCGTCAGCAGCGGCAGTTTGAACCCGATGCTGCAGCTCGATGATCTGGTGCGCCGACTGCTGGTGATGTTGCTGCTGCCGCAGTTGTTTCACGACGACGGTGGCGCCCGGGGCGACAGCAGCGCCACCCCGGGCCTTGACCTGGAGGAGCGGCCACAGGATCCCTTCAGCCATGACGCGCTGGTGCAGTGGATGTTGGCGAATCTGCAGGAACCGATCAGCCTCAGCGACATTGAGCGCCGCAGCTGCTATAGCCGCCGCTCGCTGCAGTACGCCTTCCGCCAGCGCTACGGCTGCGGTCCCACCCAATGGCTGCGCCGCCAGCGGTTAGAGCGGGCCCTTTCCATTTTGAGCCAGCCCAGCCCAGGGCTCACGGTGAACCAGCTGTCCCAGGATTGCGGCTACCTGAGCCAGGCGGCCTTCAATCGCGATTTTCTGCGGCGCTTCGGCCAGAAGCCCTCAGAGGTGTTGCGTCAACAGCGCCTCCGCCCCTGAAAAGCACTAGCCGTGGGTGAAAGTGGGTCTGAAAAGCTCGGGCACCCGTCCGGGCAACGGCAGAACCTTGAGAGCGGAAGTGCTGCAGGCTGAAGGCGGTCCCCGACGGAGTGAGCAAACTCTCAGCTCCTGCCCCATGGTGTGAACCGCCAGGAGCAACCCACCTCTGACCACATGACAGCTCCATTCCAGCACTGGCATCAGCACAGACAGAACCGCATGCCCCAGCCTTGGGCCGAACATCGGTCGACCCGTTCAAGCTCTGGAGGCCCAAGGCCTGGGGTACCGAGCAGCCAGCCGAGCCAGGCGGTAGGGGCGCAGGCCCGAAGCGGTGGCGATGACAACCTTCACCAAGACAAAACACAGCCTCCAGGGCGATCCGGCCTTGTGGCCGCAGGGGCGGCGGGCAAACGGGCCCGCAGCAGATTGATCCCATCCCCGCCGTGGCAGTGGAAGGGATCGAGGCCTGAGTGCTGCCCCAAACCTGGTGGCCAGGAGCGTGTTGCACGTAGATCTCCAAGCAGAAAATGGGGACGCTTTCGCTGCCGAGAAGCTTCAATCCCGAATCGAGCCGAGAAAGACGTGAATCGATTTTGGGGCGGTGGTTCGCTCAAATCAGCTGTGCTGCAATCGATCTCGGGCCTTTGGCTGACCTGAAGCGAGGGCACCGGCGAGACCTCTCTGAGACCGAATTTGGCGTTGGAGTGAAGCGAGTCGGGTCTTTTCGCCCGGAACGATCTATGCGCAACATGCTCCTAACCCGTCTGGCAGTTGCCTTATCAGCAGAAACGGGCAATTCCTTTCATTCAAATCAGCCATCTTTACGGAGATTCCAAAGCACCGCTTGCCCCAGCCCATACCAATTCAACACAGCAGCTGCTGCTAAACTTCAGGCCGGAAGCTACCGATCAGAGATCCCAGTCCAGTGATCATCGTCCTTGTCGAAATTGTGCTGATCCTCGTTCTGATCGTTGCCAACGGCATCTTTTCGGGCTCGGAGATCGCGGTGGTTTCGGCCCGTAAGATCAGGCTCGAACAACTGGCCGAGCAAGGCAATGCCCGAGCTCGGATGGCCCTCAGGCTGGCCAACTCCCCCAACGACTTTCTCTCTGCCGTCCAGATCGGCATCACCCTGATCGGCATCCTCAGCGGGGCGGTGGGGGGCGCCACTCTGGCGCGCCGGCTCCACCCAGTTGTGGCCTCGATTCCGCTGCTGCGAGCCTGGAGCGAAGGGATCAGCGTTGCTGTGGTGGTTGGGATCATCACCTACTTGTCGCTGGTGATCGGCGAGCTGCTACCCAAACGCATCGCCCTCAACAATCCCGAGGCCGTAGCCTGCGCCGTGGCCCGACCCATGCGCTGGCTGGCCCGCTGGACCGCGCCGCTGGTGCAGCTTCTGGGCCGCTCCACTGACATTCTCCTGAACCTATTGGGCATCCAATGCTCCACAGAACCGGATCTGACTGAGGAGGAGATCAAGGCCCTGATCCGCCAGGGGGCCGAATCGGGAGTACTGGAAGAAGTTGAACACGACATGGTGCAACGGGTCTTTCGCCTCGGGGATCGCTCAATCCGCGCGATCATGACGCCGCGCACCGAAATCTGCTGGCTCGATCTCAATGCTCCCCGCCAACAACAACTGGAGCTGGTCACCAGCAGCAACCATTCCCGCCTGCCCGTGGCCCAGGCCAGCCTCGACGCCTGCATCGGCATTCTGCGCGGCCGCAACCTGCTGGCGGCAGAGCTTTCGGGCAACCCGGTGGATCT
Organism: Bifidobacterium breve; assembly: GCA_943325005.2. Classification (GTDB taxonomy): domain Bacteria; phylum Cyanobacteriota; class Cyanobacteriia; order PCC-6307; family Cyanobiaceae; genus Cyanobium. The sequence goes on from CALPNT020000008.1 coordinate 13,440, forward strand.
GGAATCCTTGTTACACCCGCCCCTGTACATCACTGAATCGGCTCGAGCCCTCACTGTGCTGGAGCAATTCCGCCAGACCGGGGTTCACATCGCCCTGGTCACCGATGAATACGGCGGCATCGAAGGGCTGGTGACCCTCACCGATCTGCTGGAAGCAATCGTCGGCGATTTGCCCTCGGCGGAAGATCTCGAAGAACCCCAGATCATTCGCCGCGAGGATGGCTCCTGGCTGCTCGATGGCGCCCTCGATATCAGTGAGTTCAAAGATCTGGTGGAGCGCTCCAGCCTGCCCGATGAAGCCAGTGGCAGTTTTCACACCCTCGGCGGCTTCGTGCTGCACGTGCTGGGCCGGGTGCCCCGGGCCGGAGATCACTTCAGCTGGGATGACCTGCGGTTCGAGGTGATGGACATGGACGGCAAGCGGATTGACAAAGTGCTGGTGGCCGCCCTGCCCCAGCCGCCCATCCAGCCATGTTGATGCTCTCCGCCGCCTGAATACCCACGAGCCTGAATACCAAAATGGATACCCCCTTGGTCAGGCCGATGGATACGGAAGTGATACTGCCGATCGTCGCCGGTCTTGGTCTCGTCGTGCTGGTCCTGGTCGGCAGTGTGGTGGTGCTGCTACGCCCGAGCGACTCGCCGAATCGGCGCTCCTGAAGCGCCCTCCCACGCCAGCCAGCAGCTACCGCTCCAGCTTGATGGACAAGGCGAAACCAGTGTTGCCCTGGACTGGCTGGACGCCCCATGATGAGCGAGGAGCATGTCGATCAAAAGAACGAAAATTGTGATTCGCTTGAAACGGACAACAGCCATCAGAGGTTGATCTGATATTGCCAGCTTCGGAGGAAATCTTGCCAGAAGAGTCAGGGTCCCTCCTGAAGCAACAGCTTGCGGATGCCTGACAAAAAGAGTTACCGATTGAGCTGAACACCATTGACGAGTCCCAGATGTTCAGGGAAAGCTGAACTCCAAGGATTGGCATGAGATCTGTAGACAAGCCCCCGGCTCCTAAGCCCCGCTACCAAGGCTGATCAGGCCAAACAGCAACCCGAGCAGATGGCAACTGAGCGGGATCAGGCGATTGGGCGGATCACAGCGCACCAACGCCAGGCCCAGGATGCGCTGATGGGTGAAGGAAAGAGCACAGAGCAGGCCGAAGCCATCTACACCCAGTACCAGAAGCGCTTCAGCGGCGGCGGACCGGGGCCCATCGCTGTGCAGGCTGGCGATCGAGACCAGCAGCGGCCCAGGAACCCGCGCACTCAGCAGAAACACCAGCCCACAGGCCAGGCACTGGCGGAACCAGAGCCGCCAGGCACGCCGCGGCCCCACACGACGGGCTCATTGCTCACGCCGATCGCCGGCAAACAGCCAGAGCAGGCCCACCAAGAGCCCCCAGCCCAGCCAGGAGAAGGTCAGCAGCGGCCGGATCAACCCGGTCAAGGGCTGCACCAACCAGTGGCTCAAGGCCAGGGTCAGCAACAGCAACAGCAGCAGGGCTTGCATCGGACGATCAACTCCTGGGAGGAGGCAGCGCACCGGCGCGCAGCACCTGCCAATCCCCAGGATGGTCGCCATCAGAGCTCCAGGCCAGCACGGTGCTGGCCTGCCCCGAGGCCCCTGGCCAGGGCAGGGGCTCCAGCCAGGGCAGGGCGGGAAACTGGCGCAACGCCTCCGTGTGGCTCAGGGCCGGGGGCTCACCGGAACGATTGACGCTGGTGGTGGCCAGGGGGCCTGTGCGCCGCAACAGGGCCTGCAAGGGCGCACAGGCGGCCACGCGCAGCCCCAGACTGTGTCCCCCCGGGTTGAGGGCTGCCGTGATGGTCCCCTCGAACGGCAACACCAGGGTCACGGCCCCGGGCCAGGTGGCCTCGGCCTGGGTGAGCCACTCCTGCCGCCAGGCCAGGCCAAGCGCCTGGCGCAACTGGACCAGATCGGCACCCATCAAGATCAGAGGCTTATCGGCCGGCCGGGCTTTGAGCTGCCAGATCAGCGACGCCGCCGTGGGGTGGACCGCCAGGGCAGGCAGGGTATCGGTAGGAAGCAGGGCCGCACCGCCCTGAAGTAAATGGGCTGCGAGCTGGACCTCATCCATCGCTGCGGCTCCGGTAGGCACGGGCGAAGCGCAGGGTGCCTTCCAGGTCTGGATGGGCAGAGGCGGCCATCAGGCCCGCCTGGCCAAGCAGTTCCAGCACCGCAGGGCTCTGATCGTGGTGATGCTCCAGCAGCAACACCCCTCCAGGGGCGAGAGCCCGGCAGGCTCCAGCAGCGATGGCGCCGATCGCCGCCAGCCCATCTGCGCCCCCATCGAGCGCCAGTCGCGGCTCGTGGTCACGCACAATTGGCTCAAGGCCGGCGATCAAAGCCGTAGGGATATAGGGAGGGTTGGCCACCACCAGATCCAGCTGGCCCCACCAGGGCTCCAGACCATGCCACCAGTCGCCATGGCGCAGGCGGACCATTCCGTCCAAAGCGAAGCGGGCGAGATTGGCTGACGCCTGAGCAAGCGCCAGATCGGAGCAATCCACCGCCAGTCCCTGGGCCCGCGGCAGGGCTCGAGCCAGGGCCAGAGCCACACAGCCGGAGCCGGTGCCCAGATCAGCCCAGAGCAGTGCTGGCTCATCGTGCTTGCCAGCCCCTGCGGGGCCGCCGTGCTGCAGATGGGCGACAAGTGCCGCGGGCAGGCTGGCCAGGGCCAGATCCACCAGACGTTCGGTCTCCTGCCGGGGGATCAACACGCCGGGAGCGACTCGCAACTCAAAATCCCGCCAGGGACAGAGGCCCACCAAGTACTGGAGTGGCTCGGCCGTCTGCAGATGGCGACACCAGATCGCTTCGAGCTGCTGGCAGCTTCGCTCCAGGCTGATCGAGATGCTGGGATCGAGCCTCAGCCGTTGCAAGTCCGACCAGCGCACCCCTCCGGCCAGATCCAGCAACCAGTCGAGGTCACTGCTGCTCCCTCCCTGGGCGAGCAGGCTGCGGCGCCAGGCCAGCAACACCTCCCCTACCAGCGTCTCGCCAGGGCAGGACTCCGGCAGGCAGGCGCCCGATCCTGCAACCACTGGCGGGGAAGGCAAAGCCATGAACTCCAGCTTAGAAGCGCCGGGTCTACAGCCCATGGCCGCCTCGGCCGTGGCCCTGAAGCGCCTGTCGGGACCAACACGGCTCCGTCCGTTCTGCACGAGCTCCGTGGGACCAGTCGAGCCGGACATCCAAAGCATCGACCCTGTGGCAGTCGATCGGGCTGCAAGGCTGAGCCATCCCCCACTGGGCTTGCCGTTGCCGCTTGAGCCGAGCCAGGGACAGCGGATCAGCACCCCCAGCCGGCAGCCCCAGTCTTCGCTCCCCAAGGGCCAAAGCCACCCAGCAAGGCTCTGCCGCCAGTCAATGACCATGCCAGCCGGAAGCTCAGCGTGTCACTGGCAGGGCCTTACCGGTTCCATCAGGCTCAAACCGGCATCCAGCAGAAGCAGACCGCTTCACGCGACGAAACCAGCAGTACGACGACCTGACGGCACCTCGCCTCAGGCCGGCCCCCCCGGCGCCAGCGTGGCCGCCGGCCGCCAACGCAAGCCAGGCTCGGCCCGCAGCAGGCCGGCCAGTTCAAGATCGAGCAGGGCAGGAGCCAACCGCTCGGCAGGCTGGTCCAATGACTGGCTGATCTGCTCCAGGGTGGCGCCAGCCCCCACCGCCGCCAGCAGGCGCCGGCCAGCCGACTCAAGCCGGCGCTCGGCATCGGCACACTCCTTGGCCCTGGCCGCTCCGGCGCCAGGCAGCACCGCCGCAGCCAATGGCCCAGCCCCATGCGCCCCGACGACCGGAGCTGCGGCAGCCATATCAGCCCAATCCATCGCACCAGCAACCGTGGCGATCGCGGGGCCGGGTCCACCAGCCAGGGGACCCGGCCCCAGCTGATCGATCAGATCGGCGGCAGTGAGCAGCGGGGTAGCCCCCCGGGCCAGCAGACGGTTGCTGCCGAGCGCCGAAAGCCTGGCCGCATCAGCAGGCACCACCCACAGCGGCAATCCCTGAGCCCAGGCCAGATCAGCGGAATGGAGAGCACCGCTGGCCAGCGGACATTCCACCAGCACCAGGGCCCTGGCCAGGGCCACCTGCAGACGATTGCGGCTGGCGAAGTGGCCGGGCCGCACCGGTGCTCCCACAGGCCACTCACTCAGCAGCAGCCCCTGACGAGCCACCTGCTGCTGCAGGGCGTGGTGATGACGGGGATAGGTGCGATCCAGCGGTGTACCGAGCACACCCACCGGTGCCCCACCGGCGGCCAGGCAGCCCTCATGGGCGGCGCCATCGATGCCCTCCGCCAGCCCACTCACCACCGGCCAGCCAGCCGCGGCGAGAGCCGCGCCGATGCGGCTAGCCATCAGCAGGCCATGGCTGGAGGGACGACGGGTGCCGACCACCGCCACGGCCCGGCGCCTGGCCAGCGGCGCCCAGAGGCTGCCGCGTCCGCGCCAGTACAGCGCCGAGGGAGGCCGATCGAGAGCCTCCAGCGCCTCGGGCCAGCGCCGATCCCCCGGCACCAGCACACCCCGCCCGCCCGGCCCGGCCCGGGCCAGACGGGGCAGGGGATCGCTCCCCCAGCGGCAGCGGAACTGATCCACCGCTGGCCCCAGGCTGCGGGGCCAACCCATCCGGGCGGCCAGCAGCTCAACAGGGAGCAGCCAGGCGGCCTCCAGACCACCGGGCACGACCAGCAACCGTCGCAGACGCCTGACCCCGATGCCAGGACATTGACTCCAGAGCAGCCACCAGAGCCGCTGGCGGGCATCCCAGGGGGCAGGCGGATCCGCCAACAGGACTCCGGTCGACGCAACCGCTGGAAACAGGCCCCGCACCAGATCCCCCATCACCGCCGATCGCAATGATTCAAATGTACTATCACGCCGGCCCCCGTGTCAGGTTCTGCAAAGCGCGCTCGAGGTCGTCGGGCCAGTGGCGCCGCAGCCGGCGCCGGGCGGGGCCGGCGGAGAGATCCAGCAGTACCAGCTCCACCCTGGCCGTTGCCGCCAGCACCCCCCCGGGCCCGAACAGGCCGGTCTGCCAGGGCACCTTCACCCCCCGACGCGGCAGCACCAAGCTGCGCAACTCCACCACATCGCCATGGAGCAGGGCCTGCCGGTAATCAATCGCCAGCGACACGATCGGCAGCTCCAGGCCGCGGGCCGACAGATCGCTGTAGGGCAGCCCAACCGCCCCGAGAGCCTCGATACGAGCCTCCTCCAGCCAGCCCACATAGGCCCCGTGCCACATCACGCCGGCATGGTCGGTGTGCTGGGGCAACACCCGACGCTGCAGGCACCATCCCGAGCCCGGTTCCATCGGGAAGGCGGCGGCTGGGGGCGACTGCATCACGGTGTTGCGGCTCTTGGGGATCCTGAACGCCGATCAGCCATAGGCTGCTTTTCAGCCTCCAAGCATTCCGTGTTCCGCAATCTTCTGATCGCCGATTCCGGCAAGGGCCAGGTGGAAGAGATGGTCCGCATGTTGCGAGAGATCCCCCCCTGCCGTCAGGCCCGGATCAACCTGCTCCATGTCATCCCTGAACAGGGAGGCACGAACCTCCAGGAGCACCGCGAACGCAGTGAAGTCCTGGTGAAGGCAGCCATTCAGCGCCTCGGCCTCACCGCCTCCGAGGTCACCACGATCGTGCGCCAGGGCGACACCAAGCAGACCGTACTGCTGGTGGCCGACGAAATTGATGCCGACCTGATCGTGATGGGCTCCAGGGGTCTGGGGCGACTCCAGTCGATCCTGGCCAACAGCGCCAGCCAGTACGTCTTCCAGCTCTCGACCCGGCCGATGCTGCTGGTTCGCGACGACCTCTATGTGCGAGCGATCAATCGGGTCATGGTCACGGTCGATGGCACGGGCGTCGGCGACGACGCCATTCGCCTGGCCTGTGAACTGGTCCGTGGCATCCCCGGCGGCAGCCTCGTCGGCGTGCACGTGACCCGCCAGGACATCACCCCTTCCCGCGGCGGCAAGAGCCCCGCCGACGAAGTGCTGGGCAAAGCCGTGCAGCAGGCCAGGGGCCTGGGAGTGGAAATGAAACCGATCCATCGCACCGGCGACGTCAGCCGCACCGTCTGCCAGCTGGCTGAGGAGCTCAAGACCGATCTGCTGGTGATCGCCTCCCAGGACCGCCGCCCGCTGGTGGCCAAGGCCCTGGTGGACCTGGATCGGCTGCTGGGCAGCTCTGTCAGCGACTACATCAGGGTGCATGCGCCGGCACCGGTGCTGCTGGTGCGCGAGCCGGAAGGCCGTCGCTGAAGCGAGCACGCCTGCTCAACCAGGCTGGTGGCTGGATTGGCCTGCAGGTTCGACCCAGTTGGCAGATAAACCTGCAGGCAACTAAGCCTGCAGGCAATGGAGCCATGGTCGAACCAAGCCACACGGGGCGATCAACAGACTGATCGGCCAACCCTGATCCTCTTTGAGCTTCAAAGCTTCAACAGACCAGGGATTACCGCCAAAGAGCTGATTCCAAGCCCATGGACCGAAGCCGTTCCTACGTGGGAATGGCATACCGCCGAGGCCGCTACAGCAGCAAGGTCCTGAGGATCCATCACCCGTGCTGGCAGAGGGAAGTGACTCAGCCAACCAGCCAGGGAGCTGAGCCCGAGGCAGCTGTCTGACGATCAAGCCCAAGCAATCGGACCGGGGTGCTTCAGCCCCCCTGACGGCTGCTGGTCTGGATGTAGAGGATGATCAGGAAGACCGCTGGAACCAGGACGAACAGCAGGCTGGCTACGAAGCCGAGGTCGTTGGTTTCCATGGCTGTCGGAAAGATGCTGAGAACGTATCACCGCCCCTGAGGGGCTTCGGCGTTCGCTTCATCGCTCGTTGTGGTTCCGCCGGCTTCAACGCCAGCTTCAGGGTCCTCCGGCTCCGCTTCAACCGGGGTGGGCCAGGCCAGCGGGCCAGGGGGCAGAGGCCTGGAAAGTGCCTCCGCCAGCAACGCATCCCGATCGGCCAGTCCCGCCTGAGGGCGTGTCACCACGGCAAGGGACTGCTGAACCAGGGCCTGGCAGGCCAGACGCCAGCCCTGGGGACGGCGGCGCAGCTTTTGCACTTCCACAGCCGTCGGCGCAGTGAGGGCAGCATCCGGGGCTCCTTCCACATCAACGAAACAGGTGATGCACTGCCCACAACCGCCACAGTTGCCCAGTTTTCCCTTGAGGCCATAGAGCTCAATGCCCTCGCGCAGAGCCACCTCGCGCAGGTTTTCGCCCGGGTAGCACTCCACATCCCGGCCCTCACGCACGAATCGGATCACAGGCATGGCGCGACTTGGTCGGGAACCCCCATTTTGAAACCGTCGGTGCAAGCCTGCAGTTGCGGTCCGTTACCTGGCGCCCCGTGCGGCCATCCGCACCCTCTACCATCGCCAGACGGATCGGCCTGGCCGATCGACAAACCCAACCCAGATCTGACCCCCCATGGGATTGCCCTGGTACAGGGTGCACACGGTCGTCATCAACGACCCGGGCCGCTTGCTCGCCGTGCACCTCATGCACACCGCCTTGGTTGCCGGCTGGGCCGGCTCCATGGCGCTCTATGAGCTCGCCATTTTTGATCCCTCCGACCCGGTGCTCAACCCGATGTGGCGCCAGGGCATGTTTGTCATGCCCTTCATGGCCCGCCTGGGTGTGACAGACAGCTGGGGCGGCTGGAGCATCACCGGAGCAACCGGTGTCGACCCCGGCTTCTGGAGCTTCGAGGGCGTTGCCGCTGCTCACATTGTTTTCAGTGGGCTGCTGTTCCTGGCTGCCATCTGGCACTGGACCTACTGGGATCTGGAGATCTGGCAGGACCCTCGCTCCGGCGAACCCGCCCTCGACCTGCCGAAAATCTTCGGTATTCACCTGCTGTTGGCTGGTCTCGGTTGCTTCGGCTTCGGTGCCTTCCACCTCACCGGGGTGTTTGGTCCAGGGATGTGGGTCACCGATGCCTATGGACTGAATGGCCATATCGAGGCCGTTCAGCCCGCCTGGGGGCCGGAGGGATTCAACCCCTTCAATCCAGGCGGCATCGTGGCGCACCACATTGCGGCCGGCATTGTCGGCATCATTGCCGGCATCTTCCACATCACCACCCGACCCCCTGAGCGCCTTTACAAGGCCCTGCGCATGGGGAACATCGAAACGGTGCTGGCCAGCGCGATTGCCGCCGTGTTCTTCGCTGCCTTCATCGTGGCCGGAACCATGTGGTATGGAGCCGCAGCCACTCCCATTGAGCTGTTCGGCCCCACCCGTTACCAGTGGGATCAGAGCTACTTCAAAACCGAAATCAATCGGCGCGTGCAAACGGCCATTGATAACGGTGCCACCAAGGAGCAGGCCTGGTCCGCGATTCCGGAGAAACTGGCCTTCTACGACTATGTCGGCAACAGTCCAGCCAAAGGCGGTCTGTTCCGGGTCGGACCGATGGTGAATGGTGATGGCCTGCCCACCGGCTGGATCGGCCACATCGCCTTCACCGACAAAGCCGGCCACGACCTGCAGGTGCGGCGTCTGCCCAACTTCTTCGAGAATTTCCCCATTGTTCTCCAGGATGACGAAGGCGTGGTGCGCGCTGACATCCCCTTCCGCCGGGCGGAGGCCAAGTACTCCTTCGAGCAGCAAGGCGTAACCGCCACCATCTTTGGCGGCGCCCTCAACGGCCAGACGTTCACCGATCCGGCTGACGTCAAGCGCCTGGCCCGCAAGGCCCAGCTGGGTGAAGGCTTCGAGTTCGACCGTGAGACCTATCACTCGGACGGTGTCTTCCGCAGCTCGCCCCGCGGTTGGTTCACGTTTGGCCACGCCTGCTTCGCCCTGCTCTTCTTCTTCGGCCACATCTGGCACGGTGCCCGCACCCTCTACCGTGATGTCTTCGCCGGCATCGACCCCGATCTCGGTGAACAGGTGGAGTTCGGTCTGTTCCAGAAACTGGGCGACAGGTCGACCCGCCGCCTGCCCGAGGGCTACGTGCCTCCGGCTGGCTCCACCCTCAGCTGATCGCCGGCTCCATCCCTCTTCTCCCGAGAACTCCCCATGGAGAGCTTCGCCTACATCCTGATTCTGGCTCTGGCCATTTCCACCCTGTTCTTTGCGATCGCCTTCCGCGATCCCCCGAAGATTGGCAAGTAACTCAGCTTGCTGTCCCTAACGGCAATGCTTTGATCAAACCCTCGCTAAGGCGGGGGTTTTTTCTTGGCACAACGGCCTTGTCGGGCCGACCGGTTGGCTGTGGAGCGCTGCCCTTTTCGCTTGGTGCTGGCCGAATGGACACAGCAAACGTTGAGGGTTGCACTGGTTCAGCGATCAGCAAAACAGCCCTGGATGGCAGCAAACCTTTTCTTTCTGTCGTTGTCTGTCTACACTTGCGAAAACCGAACACGGAGCGACTCCGGGGATGCAATGTCCCACCTGCCAACACACCGACAGCCGGGTGCTCGAATCCCGGGCGGCAGATGGTGGTCGCAGCGTGCGGCGGCGGCGTGAATGCCTCAACTGCGACTTTCGCTTCACCACCTACGAACGGGTTGAAACCGTGCCAATCACGGTGATCAAGCGCCTCGGAACCCGCGAAACCTTCAATCGGGCCAAACTGCTGCATGGCCTGCTGCGGGCCTGCGAAAAAACCGGTCTTGAACCGGCCCAGCTCGAAGCGGTGGTCGACGAGATCGAACTGGGCCTGCAACAGCGCAACGGCCGGGAGGTCACCAGCAGTGAAATCGGCGAACTGGTGTTGCAGCAATTGCGCGACATGAGCGAAGTGGCTTACGTGCGGTTCGCCTCGGTCTACCGCCAGTTCCAGAGCGTCAGTGACTTCGTCGCCACGCTTGAAGGACTGAGCCACCCCAGCCAAAGTCGCGGCAGCCAAGGCAAAGGCCGGTTGGCCATCGTGAGCTGAGCCCTCGGACTCGGTTCCTGAACCGTTGGTCCCTGCACTGTCGCCGGAGAAGCCTCGCTGGCCATCACAGCCCGGAGCGGCCCCGATCCCCCAAGACTCTCGATCCACGGCGGGCTAGTTGATAGAATCCGAGATTGCGCCTCCGCTGCTGGCGGGCAGAGAGGCACCCTCCTTCGCACTGCCTTTGGGCAGACCGCCCCAGTTCCATGACCGTGACCCCTTCTTCCGAACGCGAAACCGTCACCACCGACGTGGTGGTTGCCGATCTGCAGGAGGAAGACGCCTCCCTGGATCTCGCCATTCCGGAAGATGTGCCCTCCGCCGATGATTCCAGCAGCCGGGTGGCCGCCCGTGATGGCGACGGAGTGGGCTTCACGATCGACGATTTCGCGGCCCTGCTGAGCAAGTACGACTACAACTTCAAGCCAGGCGACGTCGTCAACGGCACCGTGTTCGCCCTTGAATCGAAGGGCGCCATGATCGACATCGGCGCCAAAACCGCCGCCTTCATGCCGCTGCAGGAGGTGTCGATCAACCGGGTTGAGCACCTCTCCGACGTGCTCGAGCCCGGCGAGGTGCGTGAGTTCTTCATCCTCAGCGAGGAGAACGAAGACGGCCAGCTCACCCTGTCGGTGCGCCGCATCGAATACCAGCGGGCCTGGGAGCGGGTGCGTCAGCTTCAGAAGGAAGACGCCACCATCTACAGCGAAGTGTTCGCCACCAACCGCGGTGGCGCCCTGGTGCGGGTGGAAGGCCTGCGGGGCTTCATCCCCGGCAGCCACATCAGCACCCGCAAGGCCAAGGAAGAGCTGGTGGCCGATTTCCTGCCCCTCAAGTTCCTGGAGGTGGATGAGGAGCGCAACCGTCTGGTGCTCAGCCATCGCCGCGCCCTGGTGGAGCGCAAGATGAATCGCCTCGAAGTGGGCGAGGTGGTGCTCGGCACCGTGCGTGGCATCAAGCCCTACGGTGCCTTCATCGACATCGGCGGCGTCAGCGGTCTGCTGCACATCTCCGAGATCAGCCACGAGCACATCGAGACACCGCACACGGTGCTCAATGTCAACGATCAGATGAAGGTGATGATCATCGATCTCGATGCCGAACGGGGCCGGATTTCCCTCTCCACCAAAGCGCTTGAGCCCGAGCCGGGCGACATGCTCACCGATCCCCAGAAGGTGTTTGACAAGGCCGAGGAAATGGCCGCCCGCTACAAGCAGATGCTGCTGGAGCAGGCCGAAGATGGCGAACCGATGGGCGTCAGCCTCGATTGATCGCTTCGAGGGGCTCGGCCACCGTGGTGCATCTCAACCTGGGTGGCGAACCCCTGAGCGCCTGGCCTGGCTACGGCGAAGCTGGCGCCCAACCGGGCGGGAACCAAGCCATCGACTCCGCCGTCCACGGGCCTGCCGTGATTGAAGCCGTGCTGTTCGACAAGGACGGCACCATGAGTCACAGCGAGCCGATGCTCGAAGCCCTTGCCACGGCAAGGGTTTTTCACTGTCTTGAGGCCCTCGATCCCCAGGGACAACAGCAACGCCGCGAGGCGTTGGACAATTTATTGCGCAGCGCCTACGGCCTCACGCCCGCCGGCATCCATCCGGCCAGCATCACGGCTGTGGCCTCCCGCGGGCACAATCTGATCGCCACCGCCACCGCCTTCGCCATGGTGGGGCTGGGCTGGCCAGAGGCACTGGCCATCAGTGAAGACGTGTTTGCCCGCACCGATGCCCTCCACGGCCAGGGCAGCCAGCACCGCCCACAGGCCACCGATGGGCTCGCCGACCTGCTGGAGCGTTTCAGCGCCGCCGGCCTGCGCTGCGCTGTGATCAGCAACGATCATGAAGAGGGGATCCACGACTTTCTGGCGATCCATGGCTTCCAACGTCACTTCCAGGCGATCTGGAGTGCTGAACACCGGCCCTGCAAGCCCCATCCCGATGCCGTCCACGGTGTCTGCCGGGAATTGGGTATCGCAGCTGGACACTGCGCCCTGATCGGCGACGCCAACAGCGACCTGCGCATGGCCCGCACCGCCGGGGTGCCGGTGGTCCTTGGCTATCGAGCCGGCTGGAGGCAGCCCCCGCCCCTGGATCCCGATGTGCCCCAGCTACAGCACTGGAGCGAATTGACTGTCAGCCACAGCCACCCGGACCGGGGCGTGTCCATAGGCACGATCGGCTCTGCCGACGACGCCATAGGCTCTCAGCCAGCCTCAGATAGCGCCAAGGCATGAGCCGCTACGTTTTCACCTCGGAATCGGTCACCGAGGGCCATCCCGACAAAATCTGTGATCAGGTGAGCGATGCCGTGCTCGACGCCCTGCTCGCCCAGGATCCCGCCAGCCGTGTGGCCTGCGAAACCGTGGTCAACACGGGCCTGTGCCTGATCACGGGTGAGGTCACCACCACCGCCCGGGTCGACTTCAACACCCTGGTGCGGGGCGTGATCGAGGAAATTGGCTATAGCGGTGCCAGGGCTGGCGGCTTCGATGCCCGCAGCTGTGCGGTGCTGATCGCCCTCGACCAACAGTCTCCCGACATTGCCCAGGGGGTGGACGAGGCCGATGACCACGACGGCGATCCGCTTGACAAGATTGGCGCGGGCGACCAGGGCATCATGTTCGGTTACGCCTGCGATGAAACGCCGGAACTGATGCCTCTGCCGATCAGCCTGGCCCATCGCCTAGCTCGACGGCTGGCCCAGGTGCGCCACGACGGCAGCCTTCCCTACCTGCTGCCCGATGGCAAAACCCAGGTGAGTGTCGTCTACGAAAACGATCTGCCGGTGGCGATCGACACGATCCTGATCTCCACCCAACACACCGCTGAAATCGACGGCATCAGCGACGAAAAAGGACTGAGGGAGCGGATCGCCGCCGACCTCTGGAGCCAGGTAGTGGAACCCTCCACCGCTGATCTCAACCTCCAGCCCGATCGCGAGACCACCCGCTTCCTCGTCAATCCCACCGGCAAGTTCGTCGTGGGCGGTCCCCAAGGAGATGCGGGCCTCACCGGCCGCAAGATCATCGTGGACACTTATGGCGGCTACGCCCGCCATGGCGGCGGTGCCTTCTCCGGCAAGGATCCCACCAAGGTGGATCGCTCCGCCGCCTATGCCGCCCGCTACGTGGCCAAGGCGCTGGTGGCCGCCGGCCTGGCCCGCAAGGTGGAAGTGCAACTCAGCTATGCGATCGGCGTGGCCAAGCCCACCAGCATCCTGGTGGAAAGCTTCGGCACCGGCAGCATCGACAACTCCAGCCTCACCGCCTTGGTGCAGGAGCATTTCGACCTGCGCCCCGGCGCGATCATCGAAACCTTCGGCCTCCGGGAACTGCCCCAGCAACGGGGTGGTCGCTTCTACCAGGATGTGGCTGCCTATGGCCACTTCGGTCGCCGCGACCTTGATCTCCCCTGGGAGAACGTGGCGGCCATTGCAGCCACCCTGCAGCAGGCCACAGCCGGTCGTGTCGCCACTGGCGCTGGGGCTTGATCTCGGCAGCAGCGGCCTGCGTCTCGCCCTGGCAGAAGCCGACGGCGATGGCAAGGCCAGGCTGCTGATCGAGACCAGCAGCCCCTACCCCGGAGCCTTCAACGAGCCCACAGCCTGGCGCCAGGGCTTAATCGCGTTGGCACAGCAGTTGCCCGCCGAGCTGCGCCAGAGGGTGGGCGCCATCGCCATCGATGGCACCTCCGGCACCCTGTTGCTCTGCCGGCCAGATGGGTCCCTGCTGGATGGAGCCCTCGGCCAGGCCCTGCCGTACCACCTGGCCTGCCCGCAACAGCTCCCAGCCGCCGCCGAGCTTTGCGCCGCCATGGGCCCAAGCCCGGCGACCAGTGCCAGTGGCAGCCTGGCCAGGGCGCTGCAGCTACTGCAGCAAGCGCACCAGGCCGGGGCAGGTCCGGAGTTGCTGCTGCGCCACCAGGCTGATTGGCTGATGGGCTGGCTGCTGGCGGACTGGCGCTGGGGGGAAGAGGGCAACAATCTCCGGCTGGGCTGGGATCTGGAGCGGGGCCAGTGGGCCGGCAGCATCGCCTCCCAGCCGTGGTCGCCTGCCCTGCCCACCATCCAGGCCAGCGGCACGGTGCTGGGCCCGCTGGCGACAGCGAGCGCCCTGGCTCTGGGCCTGCCCGGCAGCTGTCTGGTGGTGGCCGGCAGCACCGATGCCAATGCCGCCATCCTGGCCGCTGATCCCCAGGAAGGAGACGGCGTCACCGTGCTGGGCACAACGACGGTGCTGAAACAGTTCGCAGCCTCCCCGATCCGCGGCCCCGGCCTCAGCTGCCATCGGCTCGCCGGCCGCTGGCTTGTGGGCGGAGCCTCCAATGCCGGCGCGGGCGTGCTGCGCCGTTTCTATACCGACGCCCAGATCACGGAGCTGAGTCGCCAGATTGATCCCGAGCGTCCCACCGGACTCCAGCTGCTGCCGCTGCCCGCGCCCGGCGAGCGCTTCCCGGTCGATGATCCAACCCTGGAACCCCGGCTGGAACCGCGGCCGGTGAGCGATGCGCTCTACCTGCAGGCCCTGCTGGAAGGGCTGACGCTGATCGAAGCCAAGGGCTGGCGCCGCCTGGGCGAACTTGGCGCTCCACCACTTCGGCAGGTGATCACCCTCGGGGGTGGCGCCCGCAACCCCCAGTGGCGCCAGCTGCGTCAGCGGGCCCTCGGCATCCCCGTGCGCAACCGTCCCGGACTTTCGGCGGCGCTGGGGATGGCCCGCCTGGCGCTGCAGGCCCAGGCCAGGATGGGAGGGTCAGTCGTTGCAACCCGATGAACGCGCGCCTCCAAACGATCCTCTCCATGGCGCTGTTCGTGGTGCTGGCCGGCTACGTGGGCTTCAGCGCCATCCGCCTGGGCCTGTTGCTGTGGCAGCGCTTCGGTGCCGCCTGACTCCAGAATCCCCCCATCTCCACCCTGCCGACATGAGCGCCGACCCCCTGACTCCGGCCGTGAGCGATCGGATCTGCAAACACATGAACGACGATCACGCCGCCGCCGTGCTCGCCTATGCCCGCCACTACGGCGGCCTGGTCAGCGCCCAGAGTGCTCGCATGCTGGCGGTGGTTCCCGAAGCAATGCGGCTGGAGGTGGATGGCAACACGATGGAGGTGCCGTTCGACCACACCCTCAGCGACAGCGACGATGCCCATCGCACGCTGGTGAGCATGCTCAGGTCGCTGCCGGGGAACCCTTGAGGCAGTTGATCCCAGCTGCTGACGCAGGCAGCTCTCCCCCTGAAGCTTGTCCCCGTTGTTGACCTGCTCGAACGCGGCCTGGCGGCCCTGCCACTCGGCTGGCTGCTGGCCACTCCCTGCCCGCTCTGCCGGCAGCTGCCTCCCTTGGGGGAGGCCAGCGGGGCGGGCTTCTGCCGTGCCTGTGACCAGCGCCTGGGCCTGCCAGCCGGCGGCCTGAGGGGGCAGGCACCCCTGTCCTGGTGGAGCAGTGGCAGCTATGGCGGTGAACTGCGGCAACGGCTGCTGGACCTGAAGCTCCGACCCCAACCGAAGCTGGTGGCGGCCCTGCTGAAGCCGCTGCAGCCCAGGCTGGCCGCCCTGGCCGCGGGCCAAATAGGCCCATCCCCCCTGCTGGTGCCGATCCCCAGCTGGAAACGCCAAGGCAACCCGATACCGCCACTGATCTGCAGCAGCCTGGCCAAGAACCTGGGCCTGCGGCAGGCCAACCTGCTGGAGCGCTCCCACCCGGTGCTGGGCCAGCACCATCTCGGGCGCCAGCTGAGGCTGGCCAACCAGCAAGGAGCCTTCCGCTGCCAGGCCCCCGGCGAGCATCAGCGCCGCCGGCCGGTGCTGCTCGTGGACGACATCCTCACCACGGGTGCCACCGCCCTCAACGGCGCCCGCTGCCTGAAGGCGGCGGGCTGGCCGGTGCTGGGCATGATCTGCCTGGCCCGCACACCGTCGCACCCCGGCCCCAAGGGGGTCGTGATCTAAGATCTTCGGGTCGCCTCGGCCCTTGCCTGGGCGGCAAGCCGGGATAGCTCAGTTGGTAGAGCAGGCGATTGAAAATCGCCGTGTCCCCAGTTCAAATCTGGGTCCTGGCATCACGACGCGCGGCATTGATCCCATGCAACAGCCGCAAGCCTTCACCGATCGCATCTTCAACAACGCCGACAGCTTTGCGCAGGCTTTTGATGAGGCCTGGCAGGACCACGGCAAGCGCGAGCCCAGCCACGGCCTCAGCTCAGCAGCGAAACTCGATCTGATCCTCAGCCAGGTGGCTGACCACCCCTTCGCCCAGGATGACCCCAGCCAGGCCCGCCAGGTGGGGGAGTTCCGTGTGCGGCTTCTCGGTCTGTAGGTTCTGAGCATGAGCAGCTCCCTCACCCGTCTGGTCCGGATGCTGAGCGCCGGCTTCAGCAACCAGGCCCAGGCCTTCGAGAATCCCCCTCTCTACGCCCACATCCTGGTGAAGTTCCGGCCCCTGCCGCAGCTGGCACCGGGATCTCTGCTACTGGAGCAGTCCTACGCAATCAATCCGGCTGCGCCCTACCGCATTCGGGTGCTGCGAGCCGAACGACGGGACGGATCCCTCATCATCCACAACCAGGCCCTCCACAGTGACGAACGCTTCTGGGGCGCCGTCGAGGATGTCGCCAAACGGGAGACCATCCGCCCTGATGACCTGCGGCCGCTGGAAGGCTGCACCTATGTGGTGCGCGAACAGGGGGAGGGCTTCATCGGCGAAGTGGAGCCCGGCTGCCGCTGCCTGGTGGAACGCAAAGGATCCACGGCCTATCTGGTCAGCAGTTTCGAACTGGATCCCCGTGGCATGCGCACCATCGATCGCGGCCACGATCCCCAGACCCATGAACAGCTCTGGGGCTCCCTGGCCGGACCGTTCGAGTTCGAGCGCACCGACGACTACAGCCAGGAGATTCCCGACCCCTGGCTCGAGGCTCTGGAGAGCTCGTCCACCTGAACAGGCCTTGTGCCCGAAACCCAGCGGCAGACCTCCAGGGAGCAACCTGTCGCGCTCCAAGCTGAGAACAGCTCGCCGGCGCCAAGACCGCGCTCACGGATCACAACAGACTGCCGGCGCTATGAGTGGTTACGGCCTAATGGCACCCTGGCCGCTCCAGGCGGCGGCCAGGGTGATTCGCCACCTGGAAGCGGCCAAGGGGATCTGATGGCTCGGAGAACGCAGCCGTGGCAGCGTGACGGGATGACAGGCCCAGGGCCTGTTGGCGAGCCCCAGGCAACCCCGACGACGTCGCCATCAGGAAGCACACCCCCAAAGGGATGGGTACCAGCTGAGCCAGTCCCGACCGACTGACCACCGCAAGCTCAATCGCAGGACAAGCGATCGCTGACAGACGCGATGGCGTGCAGAACGATCGCAACCATGGGCGAGAGGCAGGATCAACGGCCAGGAGCAAACAACCGGCAACGCTCGGATCCACGGGCCCGAGCCACACCAAACAGAGCAGCAGGCCGAGCGTGATGACTCCGACCGCGCCGTCAGGTGCGAATCAGCGAGCAAGGCGCTGGATTGAACGCAGAGGCGACCGAGATCTGCCTGCATGGACTCGACACACCACGGAGGCAGGCGCACTCAGCAGCCCCAATCGCCCTGCCCGGAACCACCCAGAGGTCCAACCAACGGCGACTCGGCTTCGACAGGCGCGCGCCAACGGCGACGTGAAGGACTTTGGCGAGATGGCACCCCAGAGCGTGAGATCCGAATGATCGGCCTACGGTTCGCACCAAGCTTCGGACATCCCTCCCCCCTTTCTCCCCCATGAGTCTTCCCTTGCTCGCCACAGCTCGCGTCAGCCAGAACGCCCGGGTCAAGCCGTTCGCGATCGGCAATGACGACACCCCGCGGCAGGTACCCCAGACAATCGGTCGCAATGCCACCAATGCCAACGAGCTGATTGAGCAGGCCTACCGCCAGATCTACTTCCACGCCTTCAAGGTGGACCGCGACGCGGTGCTCGAATCCCAGTTGCGCAGTCGTCAGATCACCGTGCGCGACTTCGTGCGCAGCCTGCTGTTGTCCAGCAAATTCCGCGACGACTTCTACCGCTGCAACAGCAACTATCGGATGGTCGATCAGATCATCGGGCGGGTGCTGGGGCGTTCAGTGCATGGCAACCAGGAACGGATCTCCCTCTCGATCCTGATCGCCCAGCATGGCCTTATCGGCCTGATCGACCACCTGCTCAATTCCGACGAATATCTCGACAACTTTGGCTACGACACCGTGCCCTACCAGCGCTCGAGGGTGCTAGCCGGCCAGGCGCAGGGAACGCTGCCCTTCAACCAGCAGGCCCCCCGCTACGACCGCTATTGGCGTGAAGCGGTGGCTCGCCGGGCCCCGGTCGGTCACGGTACGGCCTGGTCTCCGAACGGCGGTTTCTCCCTACCCCGCCCGGCCTGGCTGGCTGATGCCCCCTCGCCACTGGCCCGCAAGCTCTGGCAGGGACTGGTCACCACCGGAGGCTTCGTGCTCACCGGCTTCGTGCTCTACACCGCGGCCACCATGTTGAGCACGGCCGGCTCCTGAACGCGCCGCGTCTTAGGCGATCAGTTCATCCATGAAGGGCTGTTCGCCTTCCTCGACAAAGGGATCCTCCACCGCAATCTCAACCTCAGCGGGCGCGTGGCCTGCCGCCTGGCGAGTCGACAACGGCGAACCCGGGGCCTGGGGATGGGTGCTCGCTCGACGCACCGACTGGAGATGACGGGCTGCAGTTGGGCCCTCGGCGGCAGCCAGCATGGCTTCAATCCGGGCCAAGCGATCGTCGGTGGCAAGCAATCTCAATTCCAGCTCCTCCACCAGTTCAGGCTCACCCGCCGCCTGCCACGCCAAGAGCCGCTGCTCCTGGCAGGCCAGCCTCTCCTCGAACTCCAGCAAGCGATACGTGAAACTTTCTGCCACCTCAGAGAGCAGCTGCAACTGATCAGCCAGGCGGTTGGACCAGGCGGGAGGCTGGGGCAGAGACGTCATGGCAAGACGGCGCCAGGGTTCTGGCGGGATGGTATCGGTGCAGCCCCACGCCGCCAGGGGGCAGGCCAGCCAAGCCTTTGTAACGATTGTGAAAGCCTTGTCCTGATGCCAAGGCAGGCCCATAGGATCCGCCTTGCAGCCTCAGGTTGAGACATTCAGGCTGCCGAACTGCTTTCTCCCCATCGCCATCTCCCCAGGCCCACGCCCATGACACTCGCCAACGCTGCCTATCTGGGCATCGAGCGTTTCGCCAGCGACCGCAACAAGGAAAACTGGTCCAACGCCACTGAAAACGACAAGGCGGCCCTGATCCGTGCGGTCTACAGGCAGGTGCTCGGCAACCAGTACCTCATGGCCAGCGAGCGGCTGGAAGGCCCGGAGTCTCTCTTCAAACGTGGCTACCTGAGCGTGCGGGAGTTCGTGCGTCAGGTGGCCAAGAGCGGTCTGTACAAAGCGAAGTTCTTTGAGAACTGCAACGCCTATCGCTTCATCGAGCTGAACTTCAAACACCTGCTCGGCCGCGCTCCCCAGAACAAGGCGGAGATGCTGCACCACTTCACGATCCTGCAGGAACAGGGCTACGACGCCGAGATTGATTCCTACCTCGACAGTGCCGAATACCAGAATCGCTTCGGCGACGAAGTGGTTCCCTACCTGCACGGCTGGGATTATTCCGCCGGTCAGCAGGGCCTGCAGTTTTCCTACATGCTGCAACTGGCCCGCGGCGTCGGTGCCTCCGTGCGGGGCGATGCCCTCAAAACCCAGTCGCGCCTGAACCCCTCAGTTCACGCCGAAAAGCCGATGGCCGTGGTCAGCCCCAACGCCAAGGGCAGTGTCTTCCGCGCCGTCTCCAGCGACGGTGTCACCCGTCAGGGCGTGGGCGCCGGCGAAGAAGGTCGCACCTTCCGGGTGGAGATCACCGGCTTCAATAACTACCGCCTCCACAAGCGCAGCAACCGGGTGTTGTTCGTGCCCTTCAACAAACTGCTGGAGGTGCAGCAGCAGGTGCAGCGCCAGGGAGGCCGCATCGCCAGCCTCACCCCCGTCAACTGAGCGCCCCCGCTCCTCCCTTTCCCCCCACCCCCACCGCATCAACCCCATGAAGGTTTCTGCAGGCACCCGAGGCACCAGCTTCAGCAACGGCCGACAGGTCACCATCACGGTCACCGGGCTGGCCCAGAACGACTTCGTGCGCAGCGCCGGTTGCGTCATGCAGGTCCCCTACACCCGAATGAATGAAACGCTGCAGCTGGTGCACCGCATGGGCGGCAAGGTCACCGAGGTGGCCGTGAGCGGTGGAGACATCCCGGCGGCCACCACCGCACCCAAGAAAGCCAAAGCCAAGGCCAAAGGCTGAACCGGGGCCGGCCATCGATGGCGCACCCAACCCCAAGCCGATCCGGGGCCCCAGACACGGGCCCCTTTTTCATGGCGAAGACGGGGTCTTGTCGCCATCCAAACAGGCTGCAAACACAGGGCGCAGCCATGAGAATGACCGTTTGTTACGGCAGCCACGCCCTGCCGCTGGCACGATCAACAATGGACCAGTCAAACGGGATACATCACAGCGTTCCGACCTGCGTTAAGCGAACGTCCTGCGTTTCGCCAACGACATCGGTCACGCTCCGTCCCTCCAGTTTGTCCACGAGGATCCCTGACGGTCGGGCGCAAGCCCTTCACTCCGGTCGCCTCACCCCCTTACCCACCCTCCCGACTCCAGTCGAGAACCGGAGCTACTCAATGTTCGACGCCTTCACCAAGGTCGTTGCGCAGGCTGATGCCCGCGGCGAATTCATCAATGCTGGTCAGATCGACGCCCTTTCGGCGATCGTTGGCGACAGCCTCAAGCGGATGGATACGGTCAACCGGATCACCTCCAACGCTTCCGCCATCGTCACCAACGCTGCTCGCGAACTCTTCGCTCAGCAGCCTGCTCTGATCTCCCCCGGCGGCAACGCTTATACCCATCGCCGCATGGCTGCTTGCCTGCGCGATATGGAGATCGTTCTCCGCTACATCACCTACGCCGTCTTCACGGGCGATGCTTCCGTCCTGGAAGATCGCTGCCTCAACGGCCTGCGTGAAACCTATCTGGCCCTTGGCGTGCCTGGCGCTTCCGTGGCTGAAGGCATCCGCAAGATGAAGGACGCCGCCATCTCGATCGCCAACGATCGCAACGGCATCACTCCTGGCGATTGCTCCGCCCTGATGTCCGA
>CALPNT020000009.1 GCA_943325005.2 Bifidobacterium breve
AGCCGTTCTCGGAACGCGTATTGCAGCGTACGCCGCGAATAGTGACTGCGAGCTTCCAGAAGCGTAAGGTTCAGTGGATGGTCGAGATTGGCCTTAATATAATCAATCAGTTCATCGAAAGCATCCCGACCTTGGCGCTCCCTCTGCCGCAAACGATTGTATGGCCCTTCCTGCCATAATTCTGGAACCATCATGGCCGCCAGCAGCCGGTAAATCTGATCGTCAAGTTTCAACCTCTCCGGCAGGATCGGATTGAGATCCAGCAACTGGTCAACCTGCACGAGTAGCTCCCGCAACATCCCCTGCAACAAGATCTGGGTCGGATCATCTGACAACGGCCAGCAGTCAAAGCCAAACAAGGGCAGTTTTTCATGCAGTGAAGCCGTGGGAGCACCTCCCATCCCTGCAACTGTCTGGAGCAGACGCTGCGGATCGAGACGAAAGAACACAAGGCTGCAAAGCCCCCCAATCCAAGCGAACCTGTCGCCTGAGTTCTGTTCCGAGTTCTGCGCCGACTTGGAGGCCGACAGGATGAGGCAGTCACCGGGATGCAAGCCCCATCGATGCCTGCCGTACCCCAACGTCCCCTTGCCGTCATAGCCGATGAGCACCGTGTGCTGCCCTTGACGATCCACAGTGGCGGCAGCCATCGCTGAAGTGGAATTAAGGCAACCTATTCCTGCTCCCAGCTCCAGGCCAGCGATCATCAGATTGAAACCATAATACCAGCCAATTGCCGCGGAATTGACACTTCTCGATTCCCGCAAAGACAGGCTTGGCTTGACTAGTGCCGCGCCGATTAAATCAGGCTTGAATAGTCGCAGGCGTCGCTTGAATGGATTCTGAAGTGCCGCAGCCTCAAGATGCTGCTCCACCCCCATCGGAAGCCAATCGTCGAGAGCCCTCAAACCGACATCCGCCGGAGAGCCCGATCAAGCAAAGCCGCTGCAAGCCCGGATTCAGAACAAGCCTGGCGCTGGCACCGTTCCCGCAGGGCTTGATGCGTGACATGGGCCAACGTGATCATGATATCAACGGACTCCGGAAACCTCTCCTTCGACACTACTGGATCAATCATCATCAATCTCTCAGCCAAGCCGCTGACCAGGACTACTACACTAAACCTTATTATTCCGATTCCCTACAGTCATCGGACCAGCCTCCACCGACATTTGCATCATTACGAAAAAAGCGCACTTTTCAGCTTTTAACACTTACGTTATTGTTGTAACAGCTGCAGTGGATTGGTGGCATCCCTGGCAATCGACAAGCAAAACGCCGCTCAAGGGCAAGGCTTGCCCGACCATGTGGTGGCGATCGGCGCCTCCGCCGGGGGGCTGGAAGCCATCCAGGAGCTGGCTCGTCATTTGGTGCTGCCAGGCCATTTCGCCTACATCGTGGCCCAGCATCTGGCACCTGACCATCCCAGCCTGCTGGTCGATCTGGTCGCCCGGGTCACCAGCCTGAACGTGGTCACGGCGGTCGATGGAGCGGCACTCGAGCCTGGCGTGATCGTGATCGCCCCCCCCCACTGCGATGTAGCCGTCGAAGCTGGCCAGCTGCGGGTCAGCGACCCCTTGCCACGCTTCGGGCCCAGCCCCTGCATCGACCTGCTGTTCGAATCCTTGGCCGAACAGTGGGGCGACAAGGGGATCGCCGTGGTGCTCTCGGGCACCGGTTCGGATGGCGCCCGTGGCCTGCGGGCTGTTCGGGTCGCTGGCGGCCTCACCATTGCCCAGTCACCCCAGGAAGCAAAGTTCGACGGCATGCCCAGGGCCGCCATTTCCCTCGGTGGCGCCGACCTGGTGCTGGAGGCCGCCGCGATCGGAGAACGGCTCTGCGACATGATTCGCAAAGGCGGGGACTGGATCAGCGAACCCTTGCCCGAACCGCAGACCGTGTTGCTCAACAGTGTGACGACCAAGCTGAAACAGATCAGCGGAATCGACTTCTCCCAGTACAAGGAATCCACCCTGCGCCGGCAGGTGCAGCGCCGCATGGCCATTCGTGGCATCAACAGCATGAGCGACTACCTGCCCCTGCTCAACACCCAGGAGGAGGAATCCCAGGCCTTGGTGCAGAATCTGCTGGTCGGTGTCACCTCGTTCTTTCGTGATGCCAAGGCCTTCGAGGCCCTGCGCGAACTGCTGCACAACAAGTTCACAGCCTCGATGTCATCAGCGCAGCTGCGCGTCTGGGTCGCGGGCTGTGCCAGCGGCGAGGAGGCTTATTCGATCGCCATGCTGGTGAGTGAGGTGCTCGGCCATCCAGGGGGACTGGCGTCGCAGCTGAAGATCTTCGCCACCGACCTCGATGAACAGAGCCTGGCGATCGCTCGCCGCGGCCTCTATCCACTCTCGGCCGCCAAAGCGATTCCTGACGATCTGCGCAGCCGCTTCCTCACTGAAACGGATGGCGAAGTTGAAGTGGATAAAGCCTTGCGTAACTGCATCGTCTTTGCCCGACACAACCTCTGCGAAGACCCACCCTTTCCCAATCTTGATCTCATTTCCTGCCGCAACACGCTGATCTACCTCACCCCATCGCTGCAGGAACGGGTGCTGGACCTCTTTTCCTTTGCCCTGCGGCCTGGTGGCCTGCTATTTCTGGGCAGTTCCGAGGCCATCGGCAATCGCATCCCCGGGTTTGCTGCCGCCAATGGGGGCCAGCGCCTTTATCTGCGCACGCAGCAGGCCCGGAAGCCTCAGCCCCTCACCACCCTGATGCCGCCGCAGTCGTTGCCCCAACCCATTGGTGCAGCAGGCCGGATCACCGCTCTGCGCCCGAGCGTGCCGGAGCAACATGTGGCCTTGCTGGAGGTGCTGGTTCGCCAGCTCAGCATGCCTGGCCTGGTGTTGGATCAAAACCATGATCTGGTGCAGGTGATCGGCGATGTGAGCGCTTACTGCCGCATGCCGGAAGGCCGGATGACGGCCTCGGCCGCAGCGTTCCTGCGCTCTGAACTGCAGGCGGAAGCGCGGGTGCTGTTTCTGCTGGTGCGGGCCGATCGGATCGCCGCCAGCAGCAGACCGATCCACCTCGACGACCTCGACAATCCGATTCGCCTTGTGGCCTCGCCGCTGGAGGTGGGTGAACGCAGCCTCACCCTGTTGTCCTTCCAGAAGGAAGCCACCTCGATCGGCAGCCCCCCACCCTCTACTGGTGAGGGGAGCGAGCGGGATGCGGCCTTCGGCAAGGAAATCGAACGGCTGGAGCAGGAACTGCTCTCCAGCCAGGACAGCCTGCACCGCTCCTTGAGCGAACTGGAGCAAGCCAACGAAGAGCTGGAGGCGTCGTCTGAGGAACTGCAGGCCTCCGCCGAAGAGCTGCAGGCGTCGAATGAAGAGCTGGAGGCCTCAAACGAAGAACTCCAGGCCACCAATGAAGAACTGGCCACCCTGAACCAGCAGCTGCGCACTCGCAACGATCAAACCGAGGAGCTCAACAACGATCTCGAGAACATCCAGGCCTCCCTGAGCCAGGGCATGGTGATCCTGGACCGCAATCTGCGGGTCACCCGCTTCTCACCCCTTGCCGTGCGGGTGTTCGGCCTCGTACCCAGCGACATCGGCCAGCCGCTGATCGGGGTGCCCACCACGGTGCCGCTGCCGGAACTGCGGGAAACCCTGCTGGCGGTGCTCGAAGACGGCACTCGCCACAGCAGTGAAGCCAGCAGTGAGGAGGTGTCGTATCTGGTGCAGTTCCTGCCCTATCAGGAACGGGACGGCAAGCGTCTGGGGGTGATCATCTCGATGACCGATGTGTCCGAACTGGTGGCGCTGCGGCGGGCGGCTGAGGCGGCGCTGAGCGAGTTCACCTGTCTCACCATCGCCCTTGAGGTGGCTGTCTGGAAGAAAGATCCCTCCTTGCAGAAATTGCTCTTCATGAGTGAGCGCATCCGGGGCATCAGCGGCTGGACACCCGCCGAAGTGTGTCAGCAACCCAGCCTGCTGGAGGAGGCCATCCTCCCGGCCGACCGTGCGTTGGTGCAAGCAGCCCGCAAGCTGGAGCAGGGAGCCTGGTCGGTGCCCTATCGCCTGCATAGCCGCGATGGCCGTGAGCATTGGGTACAGGAATCGGCCAAGGTGCTGCAGGAGGGCTGCGACCACGTCGTGGTGGGCACACTCACCGACATCACCGAACTGCACGCCCTCGAAGAACAGGCCCGGGAGCTGGCGGCAACGCTGGAATCGATCGTCCACACCAGCCTGTTCGCCGTGGCCAGCCTGGATGCCGAGCTGCGGGTGATGATGGCCAATGAACGGTTCTGCGCCCTGGTGGGCTTCAACCCTCAGGCAATTCAGGGCATGCCTGCGGCCGCCTTTGCGCCAGGACCGCAGGACAAAGGGCCGGAGGGCCGGCCCTGGCCAGCCGAAAATCTCAGCGCCGCGGCTCGCTCCGTGCTGGACGGGGTGGAGCCGGTGGTGCGGCGATCGCTGGCCATCCGCAGCCAGGACGGCAGCATTCAGGCCTTGGAGGCCGAGATCCGGCCCGTAGGCCCCCACGCCGGCAAAGCGAGAGTGCTGGTCATCGTTCAAGAGCGGGGCGAAGGATCGAGCTGATCCTCATCGCTCCCCAGGTCTTCGTCTTCGTGCAGGCAGCGGCTGATCAGATGCTCGGCCAGCTCCCCGGGGGAGCGACCACATTGCGCCGCCAGTTTCACCAATTGTAAATAGGATTCGATGGAAAGCTTCAGATCCAGTCGCCTTGGGAAAACGGCCGGATCCAGCCGAAAGGGATCAAGCTCCAGCTTGCTGGAATCAGGCAGCTGAGGGGAATCGAAAGGAATGTTGGACAAAAGCCGAAGTTGTTCGCCAAGCAAACAACCTGAAAACCTGATCAGACTCTACTCCCTGTCAACGAAGCAGAATCGGGAGAATTGGACCAGGGTGCAACGAGGATCCGGCCATTTCCATGGCCACTTGATTACGGCCACTGATTACGGCCACTGACTACGGCCATGGCGACCTCAGCCACGGCGTCTTAAAGGCCTGAACAGAGCTCTTGAATCGAAGCTGCTGCTGCTGCTGTTCCGCGGATGGATGGGGTGTCAGCAGCTGGCTGGCCGCAAGGGGGGGCAGATCCTGACGCCATCAAACGGGCTGAGGGAGAGAAATTCTTGTTGATTCGCCAGCCAATTAATTAACCAAGTTTATGCAAGGAAAACATGGAGCTGAATTCGCTCAGAACAGAGCGGATCATCTCAAAGCTGGCGAGACAACAGGCAACGCCTGATCAAGCATCAATCAACGCGCAGAGCCAAGCCATCAGCTTCCCCTGAAATGACCATTCCCGCTCACCTTTTTATCCACCGAATAGGACGCTGCCATACTCCTTGAATCGGACTGAGTTGGTGCATTGGCCACGGGCAAGGTTGCCGCATGTCGCAAAGAATCTTCGAGCAGAAAGGCACAGAGATTGGAAACCGACCGTCCCTCCTCCTCGGAGCGTGTCAGCAGCGCTTCGTGGACGTGGTAGCTGAGCGTGATAGTGATGCGCCGTGGCTGACGCTGCAGCATCCGAAGTCGCTCATTCATCGTTGATTCCTCCTAAAAGTTTTCAAATTGGGGGACTTTGCAGCCGAAGATGACCTGAGAAGGACCCAGGAACGCCGTACCGATACAGCGATTACGCGGCAATCCTAATCTCGCTGACCGATTCTCAACTGATGCATCCTACTGCACATCGGCATTGGAGTCGAGGCTTTTGCGGGCCTGCTCATCGCCTGGCTCTATGCACTTATTGCATCTTCGTTGGCCGAAGAGGCCCAACATGGGTAAACCCGCTTACACCATCTCCCTGCGAGGGCGGGGCGGGGCAAGGCGACCGTTGCCGAAGCTCCAGGCCAAGCTGGAATCGCTTGAAGCGGCTGGAGCCCAAACATGCCGACCTGGTCAACCTGTCCCTGGCCATGCAGGAGTTGCAGATCGCACCAGAACACTCAGATCCGCACCGTTGCAAGCCGGGTGACTTCGCGCGCCACTGGCATGTCCTGCCTGCCAAACCCCATCCTTGCGGGCTTTGGGCATGTCCCACCAAAGCTTCTGACTTGGACCGCTGACCCGAGCCATGCTTCTGGCCACGGATCGGCCTGGCTATGGACTCGCCCTGAAGACTCCAGCGATCAACGCGAAGGGAGAGTCTGGCCAGGCTTGGCTGTTGATGCCTTACCCCTGTCAATTCTGGTTCTGAGAACCGATCGTTCATGGCGGTGGCCTGCTTCGTTTTGTTCATCATCAGGCGCCCCAACCTGCAGGCTCACGAATAAAACGCAAAGTTCTGCGCAAGGCCGCGCAATTTCTAAAGAGAGCAGACGTACCAGACGCTTCAGCTCTGCTGCCGATCGAGACGGCGCCCTGAAGCACAACCAGACCGAAGCGATCGCGCGCCGCCTCGATGGCCCTCACGACGTGAGTCGTTGGAGCAGCGGGCCGTGGCCTCGATCGGGATCAAAGCCCGCCAGGGACCTGACTCTGCTGCGGCAGCCTTTTCAACCCTTGTCGTCCCTGAAAGGTGCTGAAGGGTCCGCGGGATGATGGGCCGATCGGATGGATCTGCGATGGGAAGTGGCCGGCATCGGGTCTGGCAGCATCGCGATCGTCGCCTGGCCCCAGGCCTGCTGCTGCTCTGGCTCCTGGCGTTGATCCTGGCCCTCATTGGCCTGGGCGGCGTGCCCCTGGTGGACTGGGATGAGGGCATCGTCGCCCGGGTGGCCCTGGAAACCAGCCGCGCGCCCTGGCCCGAACGGCTCTGGCCCACCTACTGGGGCGAGCCCTATCTCAACAAACCACCAGCGATCCATCTGCTGATCGCGGCCAGCATCCAGCTCTGGCGCCAGCTCAGCCCGGCAGCCAGCACCGCGGAGCTGCCGCCGGAATGGGTGCTGCGCATCGGGCCGGCACTGCTGTCGTCGTTGATCGTGCCCTTACTGGGGCTGATCCAATGGCGCCTGCGGCCCGGCGAACGCAGCACCGCCCTGGCCAGCGCCGCCATCGCCCTCACCCTGATGCCGCTGGCACGGCATGGCCATCGGGTGATGCTCGACGGCACTCAGCTGGTGGCCATCGCCCTCATCTGGTGGGCCCTGCTGAGCAGCATGGGCTGCTGGCGCCGGATCCTGCTCTGGGGCACGCTGGCCGGCCTGGCCGGCAGTGCCCTGCTGCTGCTCAAAGCTCCCACCGCCCTGCCCGTGCTGGGCATAGCGCTGGCACTGCGCGCCCTGGAACGGGATCTGCGGCCGCGCCAGTGGCTGCTGTTGGCCCTGGCCTTGGTGGCCGGCCTCGTACCTGGCCTGGCCTGGCATCTGGGCCACTGGC
The DNA here is from genome assembly GCA_943325005.2 of Bifidobacterium breve. GTDB lineage: Bacteria > Cyanobacteriota > Cyanobacteriia > PCC-6307 > Cyanobiaceae > Cyanobium. The sequence goes on from CALPNT020000009.1 coordinate 7,317, forward strand.
TGGTGCGCGGCGATGGCGCCCTGCAGATGTGGCTTGGCCAGGGCTACGCCCGCATCGGCACGGCCATCGAGGGCCATCGCGACGGCCCCTGGACCGCCGCACTGGAGATGCTGGAGGGAGGCTGGCCCTGGCTGCCCTGTTGGCCGTTTGGTCTGGCGCTGGCCTGGCGTGCCCGCCGCAGCCGGGCTGGACTCTGGTGCCTGGGGCTCACCCTGGCGATGAGCCTGATGGTGCTGCCCCTGCGGACCCAGTTGCCCTGGTACACCCTGCTGCTCTGGCCCCCCTTCGCCCTGGTCTGCGGACCGGTGCTGGCCTGGTTGCTGGATCGCCGCCAGCAGGACCGCCCTCCCGGCGCCGGCTGGCTCGCGCACCTACCCCGCTTCTGGAGCCTGCTTGGCGTGGTGGTGGTGGCGGCAGCCCTGGCTTCGCTGCTGGGGATGCTGCCACCATTGCGGCCCGCCGCCGCCATCGCCCTGGTGTTCGGCAGCGCCCTGGTGGCAGGTGGCTGGTTACTGGCCCGACCACTTCAGCGCCAACGCCACTGGGGGGGGCTGGTGCTCGTGCTCGGCACCTGGCTGGCCCTGCTGCTGCTGCTGGCCAGCCCCCTGTGGCTGTGGGAGCTCCATGAACGCTGGCCCGTACCGCGGCTGGCCGCAGTGCTGACGACTCAGGGATCAGCCGAGGTCCGCCTCTGGCAGGAGGCCGAACGCCCCAGCCTCAATTGGTATGCGGGCCGCCGCCTACGCCGTGAAGACCATCTCGATCTGGCACCGGGGCAGACGATCCTGCTGCTGAGCCTGAAGCGGCCCCAGGCGCCCGATCTGCGTTGCCAGGCCCTCGCCGATGAAGCCCCACTCACCCTTTACCGCTGCGGTCTGGTCGGCAGCACGCTCCAGAGCCCGCCCCCCTGAGAGCCACGGTCTGAGAGCCACGGTTCCGCATGCTCCATGGGCGACCTTGACCGTTCCGGGAGCGCCGTCCCTTCGAGCAAAATCAGGATGCCAACGCCATCGATCAGGCCGCCCTGCCAGGGGCTGAAGAGCGCGAACAGGTTGTGATCGGGTCCTAATGGCCCATCAAGCTGAGGCCTTCAACACCAATGCTGGCGCAGCGATGCGAACCGATGGCGCTGCCCGCAAGCCTTGGCCAGGTGAGCTGCTCGCCAACCTGCACCAGTCGCACGGCTCCGCCTCCCCCATGAGCCCTTGGCCAGCCCACGGCGGCGCCCGAACTGGTTCAGGCCCTGGGGCCCTTGCCATTGATCAGGTTTCCCTTGCTGTCCTTGAGCTCCTTCCAGATCACCCGGATCTGGTCATAGGCCTGGTCCTGGCTGAGCTTGCCATTGGCTTGCAGGCCCACGATCAACCCCACCCGCTCGGCGAAGGATTCCAGGTTCTGATGGAACATCAGCCGCTCAGGGGACCAGTCGTTGCCGCGGTAACTGGCATGGGCCTCCATCGGAGATGTCACACCCGGTGTGCGCCCAGCACTGTCGTCGCTCGGCACGGCAGGCCCAATAACGTTGGTCCAGGTTAGTTCGCGGCCCCCAGGGTCGGGGTTAAGGGCCGTTCAAGCCCTGGTCGAAAGATTGCGGACAACCTCCCCTTAACCCCGGCGTGCTGGGGCGGGCGCAAAGTCGATTCAACAGGGAGATCTGGGCCATGGCATGTGCTGGGAAGGCCCCCGCCGATCCACGGGCCCTCACCAACGGCGCGTTCGCCCTGGGATTGATTCAACGGGCCAGCCGCCGCCTGGTGGACCTGCAGAACGAGGTCGTCGCCAATCGCGATCCGGAACCGCTGCACCAGATGCGGGTGGCGATGCGCCGCCTGCGCACAGCCCTGCGCCAGTTCGCCCCGGCCCTGGAGCTGCCTGAAGCCGTGAGGGATCAACGCATCGCCCGGGTGGCACGGCGGCTCGGCCTGGCCAGGGATCTCGATGTGTTGCGAGCCCATCTGGAGGCCAGCGTGCTGCCGAAGCTGCCGGCGGCGGAGCGCCAGCAACTGGAACCGGTGCTGCGCCAGCTGCAGCGCGAACGCCAGCACACCCAGAGCCAGGTGGAGAAAACCCTGCGCAGCGGCAGCTATCTGAATCTCCTGGCCCACCTGCAGCGTTGGCAGAAGGCACCGCAATTCACGGCCCTGGGGCACCAGCCGCTGCGCGACTGGCTGACCGAATGGCAGGCCCCCGAGCTGGTGACGATCTTCCAGCATCCCGGCTGGGCCGTGCTCGAGCCCGACGGGCCCGTCGAGGACGTTCACGATCTGCGCAAGCAGTGCAAACACGCCCGCTACAGCCTTGAGAATCTCCTGAGCCAGACAGGACCCCGCTGCCGCGGCTGGGCCGGGCGCTTCCGGGGGCTTCAGGATCTGCTCGGCGAACTCCATGACCTGGAGGTGCTCAGGCGAGCCATCAACGACCAACTGCCGGCCGGCAGCCTGGCTGATCTGCCGATTCTGGCGCAGCTCCTGGAGCAGGATTACCAGCGCTGCTGGCAACGCTGGGGCCTGGAGGCCACCGCTCTGCAGCAACCGCAGCGGCGACGCCAGCTCTGGCGGGATCTGCTGCGGGAGTCCAGCCCTGACTGGAGGCGGCCCTGGTGGACCGTGGCGCTACCCCGTCGTCCGGGGGCCGGCACTGAAGCCATGCAGCGGATCTTGAGCGGCTCTTAAACAACTCATAACGACCCAGGGGTCGGCTGGCCGCTAACCAGGTAGAGCTCCATCCTTGGCATTGCAATGACCTTCGCGAAGAAGGCCCTGATCCTCGGCACCACCGCCAGCTTCGGCGGCGGCCTGGCCATCACCGCTGCAGCTCTGGCCGCCGCCACCATCAACGGTGCTGGGGCCACCTTCCCTGCCCCCTTCTATCAGGCCTCATTTGCAGGCCTCGCCAACAAGGGCATCAAGGTCAACTACCAGTCGGTGGGTTCGGGCGCCGGAGTGCGGCAGTTCGTTGCCGGCACGGTTGATTTCGGTGCCACGGATGAACCGATCAAGCCCGCCGAGGCGGCCAAGGTGAAGCGGGGCGTAGTGCAGTTCCCCGCCTCCGGCGGCACGATCGCCGTGGCCTACAACAACCCCAGCTGCCCGGCCCTCAAGCTCACCCAGAAGCAGGTGGTCGGCATCTTCCTCGGCCAGATCGACACCTGGGAGGAGCTCAAGTGCGGCAGCGGCCCGATCAAGGTGGTGCACCGTTCGGACGGATCCGGCACCACCTTCGCCTTCACCAACTCCCTCTCGGCCTTCTCGGCTGACTGGAAGAGCAAAGTGGGCGAAGGCAAAAGCGTCAAGTGGCCCGTGGGCGTTGGCGGCAAAGGCAATGAGGGAGTGGCCGGCACGATCAGCAACACCCCCGGTTCGATCGGCTATCTCAGTGAAGCCTTCGTTAAAGGCAAAATCAAGGCAGCTGCCGTTCAGAACAAGGCTGGTCGCTTTGTCAAGCCCAATGCCAAGAGCGGTGCCGCCGCTCTGAACAACATCCGGCTCGACGGCATGCTGGCCGGAGAAGATCCCAATCCCGCCGGCGAGACCAGCTACCCGATCTCCACTCTTACCTGGATCCTGGCCTACAAAACCGGCAACGGTGAAAAAGCCGAGGTGATTCAGAAGGCAATGGAGCATCTGCTCAGCAACACCACCCAGTTCCGCGGCGAAGTCCTCGGCTTCATCCCCCTCAAGGGATCGATCCTCAGCCAGTCCCGCCGCGCCGTCGACAGCATCGGCAAGTAGTCGATCGTTCAACGATCACCATGGCTGGCCCCCTTCAGAGGGGGCCTTTTTCATGGGGCCTTCGGTCTGGGTCGATCAGGCCAAAGCCCGGTCTGGCCACGGTCATCAGCAAGACGGCCCAGCCGGCCCGGCGACACCGACGGGAACGGCAACAGCCGGCGGGAACAGACCGGTGTGGACCCGGACCCCGGCAGCTGGAGCTACCCAGATCGCACGGATCTGGCCGCTCAGCAACCGGATCGCCCGCCAGCCCTCCAGCAAGGTGACCAAAGCCAGGATCAACACCGCAATCAGCGGCGAGAGCTGGCTGGTGACGCTCGATTGGGGACCGCCCGCAGCAGAGGGCCGCGGGCTGTTTCGAGCCAGCCTCGCTGGCGATTGCCCCTGCTGCGGTTGCACCCTCGGCGGTTGCTCGGGCGGAACCGGCGCGGCCGGGGCCACGGCCAGCACAGCGGCTGTTCGAACCACAACCCTGGCCCCCACCGCACGCTCCGCAGCCACGGGGAGGCCAATGGCGGCCAGCGCCACTGCTGCCGGCGCCACTGCTGCCGGCGAAACGGCTGCCGATAAAACGACTGCCGACCAAACGGCTGCCGGTAAACCAGCTGCCTGGTTCACCGGCGGCTGCTCATCAGACAGCGGCACATCAGACAGCGGCTCATCAGACCGTGCCGCACCAGTTGGGGCTGGCACGGCAGGCAGATGCAGCAGGGCGGTGGCGGGTTCTACCGGCACCGTCCACGGGGCCGGAGGATGCACTCTCCAATACGGAGACTGCTGCCAACCCCTCAATCGGGTGGAAAGGGTGGGATTCATGGCGCCACGGCCGGCGGTGGTCTGCTCCTCAGTTCACCACCACGTCAATCACCCGGCCACCCAGACGACTCACCCGTTGCAACGCCTCATTCATGCGGCTGAAGGGCACGCGCAGCACATAGGAGCCGCTGCGCACGTAGGCGTTGTCGGCGATCCCGGTGGCTTTGATGGTCACCAGCCTGGCACCGCTGGTATTGGTGCCGCGCAGAGCTGGCGACACCCTGAGCGCCTCCTGGCGATGATCCTGGGAGGCACTTCTGGGGGCCGCGCCTGGGGTTTCACCGCCATACAGGCCAGCCTGATCCGAAATCAGGGCTCGGAACGGTCCGTCGGTGCTGATCCCGCTGTAGTCGCGACGCACGGATACGTTGCGGATGATCACCGCCCCAGCGGCGCCGCGCACGGCCACCGGTTGGTTCTGATGCAGGGGCCGATTCAGGGCGGCCTGAATGCCGCTGCGGTCGCCCTTGACGGAAGCGGCAGCGCCTGCAGCCAGCTGCATCAGCCAGGAAAACTGACGGCCCTGATGCCCCTTGGAGTAATCCCAGCCATGCAGGTAAGGCACCACATCCTGGCCGAACCGCTCCTGATACTCAGCGCTGTCAATGTAGGAATCAATTTCGGCTTCAACGCCATGTTGCTGCAGGATCGTGAAGTGATGGAGCATCTCAGCCTTGTTCTGAGGAGCCCGACCAAGCAGATGCTTGAAGTTGAGTTCGATGAAGCGATAAGCGTTGCAATTATCAAAGAAACGAGCACGATAGAGGCCACTGTTGGCAACAGTTCGCACGAATTCTCTGACGCTCAGTGCCCCGTCCTTGAACAGGGATTCCGCACCACTCAGGCGCTCGTTATCCATCACATACTGCTGGCCCAGAACCTGCCGGTAAACGGCCCGGATGATCACGTTCTTGTCATTGTCCGAGGCGTGCAACCAGCTTTCCTTATTGCGATCGTTGGCGTAACGCGCAATGCCCAGAGTGGGCGCCTGCACAAGGGTCATGGTGGGGGGTGGCAAGGGGGGAAGAGGGAGTCAGCGGATCCAGCCAGAGGCCGGATCCCACCGATCACCGTTGAACCGTAAGGCGATTTCCCAGGCTCTCCTGTAGACCTGAAAAAAATCAAGACGCCCGCCAACCACAAGCGCTGGCAGCTGGCAAGCGTCGCCATGTGATGAACACAACCGTCCGGCGGCGACTTTTGCTGTTGAGATGGGTGGAACCACCCAATGCAGGATTCCGTCGTGCTGAGCAACGGAGACTCACCGCTGACAGCGATCGCCACCTGCCTGCTGCTGCAGGCTTCCATCCTTGGAGCCGGCTGGCTGCTCCAAGGCTGGTGCCCTCCCCGCACCCCCCTGCAAAGCCACGACCCCAGTCAGGCACAGGCTGCGATTGGGGCCGGCACCGGTTGCCAGCAGGCTTGAACCTCCGCCCGCGCGCTCCTAACTACCGCGACTCCAGCACCAAAACGGTGGAGCTGAGTCAGCTCTGGCGCTTGATTTGATGCTGCAGCTGACGACGCTGATATTCCACCGAAAGGGAAGCCAGGTGTTGCTTGGCCTGCTCCCGCAGCGCCGGATCCACCTGCTCCAACACCTGCCCCTGGGGCACCTGCATCCGCATCACCAGCGACAAGGCATCAAACAGGCGCACCTGGTCGTTCTGCCAGCCCTGATAGTCGGCAGCGAGGGCCTTGAGCGCCTCGCCGGACACTTCACCCTTCTCCACCAACGGCCTGAGGACCTGCACCTGGGCCAGGCGGGCGGAGGTCACCAGGGCATGGGCGGCCCCGAGCGCAGCGAGGGCATCGGCCGCCTCCCGCTTCAGCAAGGTCATATCCCTGGCGAGCACGGCCTGCTCGACGCTCAGGGGTTCCCGCAGGCCAGGACAGAGGGCCGCCCGATCGGCCGCAAACGCCAGGCTGCCTGCAGGCGGAGCCAGGCTGGGCATCGTCATGATCATCGTCGGGCCGGCCTGGAAGGAATCCTCAGCCGGGCCTGGAGTAGCAGCCAGCACCGGGCCAGCCACTGCGGCTGGGCCGGCAACCTGGAGGGGTGTGGCCGTCTCGATGGGGGCGGGGGCCAAACGCTGAACCCAGGTCGAGAGCTGCTGATGGAGCCAGCGGCGCAGCCGCTGCAGGGGTTGTTTCCTCACCACGGTTGAATCGCCTTCCACAAACCGACCTCCACTCTGGGGGGCCGCAGGTGAGTTCGGCGCAGGCGGATATCCCGCGGCCGCCTGGTGGACATTCAAGGCATCGGGGGGAAGCAAGCGCAACCGGCGCGGACCGGCATCAGACCGCCCCGAAGCCATGGTGGCACCTTGATCCAGGCTGCCAGCGGAACCGGAACGTGTGCGGCGGGGCTGGCTTGACTGGCACAGCAACGGCGGTGCCGGCTCTGACTGGAGCGCCTTAGCCAGCTCTTAACCGAATGATGATCGCCCCTTTGCCCACCTCTCGGTGGCTCTCCATACAGTTTTGCCAACCCGTTTGCACGGCTTTTCATGGTGTTCACGCCGTCCCGTGGCGCTGCCGGCAGCGGTGCATTCCGCGAATTCCTGGAGGCCAGCTACCGCAAGCGCACCCTGGTGCATCTGGCGGCGGGCAGTCAGGTGCCGATGCTGCGCAACAGCATCTGGCTGGTGGTGCGCGGCATGGTCAAGCTCGGAGCGATCACCATCCACGGCGACGACCTGCTGCTGGGACTGGCCGGTCCGAGTGAACCGTTCGGCGAACCGCTCACCGATGTGGAGGCCTTCGAGGCCCGCACGCTCTGCGACACCGACCTGTTGTGCCTGAGCCTGGAGGAAATCCGTTCCGATGCCAGTCTTGCGGTGGCCATGCTGCAGGCGGTGACCAAGCGCTACCGCCAGTCCCAGTCGCTGTTGGCCCTGATGGGCCTGCGCCGGGTGGAAGAACGGGTGCGGGGCTTTCTGGAGCTTTTGGCCACCGAATATGGCCAGGCCTGTGAACAGGGACTGCGACTTGATCTGCGACTCACCCACCAGGAAGTGGCCAGTGCCCTTGGCACCACGCGTGTCACCGTCACCCGGGTGATCGGCGTGCTGCGCCAGGAAGGCTGGCTGAGTCTTGACGGGCAGCGCCGTCTGGTGATCAGCCATCTGCCCCCCCGGTGATCCCCCTCTTCTGGATCGACCACCTGCCGACCGACAATGGCGGGATGCAACCTTCCCTGCTGGTCGTTGAAGACGACGAAACGATCCGCGAGACGATCCGTGACGCCTTGGTCCTGGAGGGTTTCGCGGTGACGGCCTGCGGTAATGGCCGCGATGCGCTCGACACCCTCACCCGGGCCAGCGCCGATGCCAGTGGCGGCTTTGCCCTGGTGGTGCTGGATCTGATGCTGCCGGGACTGGGAGGGCTGGATCTCTGCCGCGAATTACGTGGCGCTGGCGATCGCACACCCATCCTGGTGGTGAGTGCCCGCGACAGCGAAACCGATCGGGTGGTCGGCCTGGAGGTGGGGGCGGATGACTACCTGATCAAGCCCTTCGGCATGCGCGAACTGGTGGCCCGCTGCCGCGCCCTGATGCGCCGCAGCCAACCCACCGCCGAGGCGGCACCCTCGGTGCTGGAACACGCCAACCTGCGGCTCTATCCGGATGAATGTCGCGTCACCCGCGATGGGCTGGAGGTGAATCTTTCCCCCAAGGAGTACAGGCTGCTGGAGCTGTTCATGCAGCATCCCCGTCGGGTCTGGAGCCGCGACAAATTGCTGGAGCAGGTCTGGGGTATGGACTATTTCGGCGATAGCAAAACCGTCGATGTTCATATTCGCTGGCTACGCGAAAAACTCGAAGCCAGCCCCTCGGCTCCGGTCCATCTGATCACCGTGCGGGGCTTCGGCTACCGGTTCGGCTGAGTGGGTTTCCTTTTGGCGGCACTGCTAGGGCTCGGCATCGGCCTGCTGTTGCCGCGGCCGCGGAGCCCTGGCCGCCGGCCCTTCAACCGGCTGGAACGCACCCAGCTGATTCGCTGGCTCAACTCCAGCCCCAGTGGCTGGTTGATCGTCGATCCGACCGACCAGGTGGTCCTGATCAATCACCGGGCCGAACGACTGCTGGATGTGCTTGGGGCGGCGTTGATGCACACACCGCCATTGACCCGGGTCTGCCCGGCACCGGAGCTGGCTGAGTTGATTCGTGATGCCCGCCTGCGCCAACGCACCCAGCGCCTGGAATGGCAGCGTTCAGGCCAGGAGCTGGTGCTCTTCGCTCTGCCCGGTGAGGGAGGCTGGGTGGCCCTGGTGCTGCAGAGCCGCCGCTCACTGGAAGCCCAGCTCGAACAGCAGGAGCGCTGGGTGAGCGATCTGGCCCACGAACTCAAAACCCCCTTGACAGCCCTGCTGCTGGTGGGAGACAGCCTGGCCGCCCACGTGAACAGCGGCAATGCCGTGCTGGTGGAACGCTTACAGCGGGAGCTACTGCGACTGCAGGAGCTGGTGGGCGACCTGCTGCAACTGTCCCGCCTGGAAAACACCCTGCCCCGCGATGGTCTGAGGCGCTCCGAGGTCGACCTGCCGCAGCTGGTGGAACAGGTGTGGCTCGGACTGCGGCCCCTGGCGGAGCAGCGCCAGATCCGGCTTGAGCTGAAGGTGGTCGACAACCGCCATGGCCAGGGCTTGAGCCAAGCCAACGGCGAAACCAAAGTCAACAGCCCAACCAAGCTCAACAGCGCAACCAGCGCCAGTGAACTGGGCCTCGGCCATTCCCAGGCAAACAGCCCTTCCGGTGAGACCAGCGGTGTTCAGGAGCACAGCCAGGCGCTTGAACACCACACCGCCTCCGGCAGCGACGACGCCATACGGATTCAGGGGGATGGGTCGCTGCTGCATCGCGCCCTGCTCAACCTGATCGACAACGCCCTGCGCTACAGCCCGGACGGGGGCTGTGTGTGGGTGCGGATTCAGTCCACCGACCAGTGGTGCCTGCTGACGGTGCGGGACGAAGGGCCCGGACTCAGCGAGGAGGACCAGGAACGCCTGTTTGAGCGCTTCTACCGCGGCGACCCCTCCCGGGTGCGCAGTCGTCGGGGCGGCAGTGGTCTGGGCCTGGCGATCGTCCAGCAGATCGCCCTCACCCACGGCGGTCGCGTCCAGGCCGGCAACCATCCCGATGGTGGGGCTCGACTGGAACTGCTGCTACCGGTGGGAGGCTGAGGCGAGCGTTCCTCCAGTACCTGTTCAGCCCCATGGCCCTCTCCGGCTCCGCCCCGCTGCACGCCTCCACAGAAGCTCAGGCTATTGCCACTCAACACCCACCCCTGCGGGAGGCTGAGCGGCTGGGGACTGTGCTCACCCCCGTGATCCCCCAGGTGGGCCAGCTGATGGCGCGCCGGCCAGGATGCCTGTCCCTGGCCCAGGGCATGGTGGGCTGGGGGCCGCCTGCCGAGGTGCGCCAGGCGCTGCGGCGGGCCCTGGACGCGGCCGATTCCGATCCCCACCGTGCCGCCGCACTCGATCGCTATGGCCCCATGGCGGGCGATCCGGCATTGCTCGCCGCCATCGACAGCGAACTGGAAGGGCGTTGGGGCCTTGATCTCGCCAACAGCTCCCTGCTGGTGACGGCCGGCAGCAACATGGCCTTCAACGCCCTGGCCCAGGTGATCTGTGATCCGGGTGATGAGGTGATCCTGCCGGCTCCCTATTACTTCAACCACGTCATGGCGGTTCAGCTGGCCGGGGGCCGGCCGATCACCCCCGCCGCCGGCCTGATCCCCGATCCGAAGCTGTTGGCAGCAGCCATCACCCCCCGCACCCGGGCGATCGTGACGATCTCCCCCAACAATCCCAGCGGCGTCGTGATTCCTCCCGCCGTGCTGGCCGAGATCAATGCCCTGTGTGCCCAGCACGGCCTCTTTCACATCAGCGATGAGGCCTATGCCGTGTTCGTGCATGGCGAGGTGCCCCACTGGAGTCCGGGTTCCGCGGCCGGGGCCGGCGCCCACACGATCACGCTGCAATCGCTGTCGAAGTCCCATGGCATGGCCGGCTGGCGTCTCGGTTATGCCGCCGTGCCCAGCGCCTTGTTCGCCGCTCTGGCCAAGGTGCAGGACACGATCCTGATCTGTCCGCCAAGGCTGGTGCAGCAGGCCGCCATCGCCGCGCTCGGCTGTGGCTCCCCCTGGCTGGCGGAGCAACTCACAGCCCTGCGCCAACGCCGCAACCAGCTGCTGGCCGCCCTCCAGGCCGCCCAGGCCAAAGGCCTGGGCGCACACCTGCTGGCGCCACCCGATGGGGCCTTCTATGGGCTGCTGGCGGTGGAAACAGCCCTCTCTGGCGAGGCCCTGATGGAGCGCCTGGTGCTGGACCATGGCGTGGCGACCCTTCCGGGCGAGAGTTTCGGACTGACGGCGGAGGCCGGACACGCAACCCTGCGGCTGAGCTACGGCCTGCTGGATCAACCGACGCTGGCCGAGGCCCTGGAGCGGCTGTGCCAAGGGCTGCTGGCCAGCGCCAAGGCCTGAGATCGAGCGCCCAGGGTCTGAGGTCCACCCTTCAGCCCTGATCAGCATCTCGATCAGGGCTGAGACTCCGGCCACAACGCCCGCTAGCTAGGCCGCCCCCATCAGCTATCGCCCCAACCCACAGGCCAGCACCCCCTAAGGCTTCGTGCTGGCTGGCTCTGAGTTGCCGTGCAGCAGTGCACGCCAGATCCAGAGGGTCTGGCCATCGGGCCAGAGCAACAGCAGCTGATCATCCAGGACCACCGCCATTCTTTGGCCAGAACGGAGACCATCCTGGGCGGCATCAGCCAGGGGCAGTCGCCTGAGTTCAAGGCTCTCGGTTGGCGAGATCTGGCCCACCGCCGATGGGGGGACAACCACGGCCCGCTTCCAGAGCTGGCGCCAGGCGGCGGCGGCATCCCCCTGCGGGCGCTGCAGTTCTGGATCAGGTGGCAGCTCCAGCTCAGGGTTTCCGCCAAGCTCAGCCGCAGCGCCAAGGCCCTGCAACCGGCGGATCACAGCCAGGGCGGTGCCGGCGAACCCTGGGGTGAAAGCGGTGCTGTGGGCAGGGCGGGTGCCCCCGCCCTTGGGTAGCCGTGAACCACTGGCTTGAATCGAACCGCCCTGAACCCGGCTGGCCGGCTGGCGGCGCCCGGCCGGACTGGCGCTCCGGGGGCTCAGCAATTGCGGAGGCGGCAGGCTGCTCAGCGATGGCAGGCTGCTGAGTGGTGCCAACGCGGCGAGCTGCAGCGACTGCTCCAGCGGTTGGCGGCGACTGAACAGCAGCAGTTCGGGGCTGTCATCCGGCAGCTGCGGCTGGCTGGGCTGGAGCTGGCGCTGGACGCGCAGCTGGCGGTAAGAGAACCCCAGCAGATGGACCACCAGCGCCGCCAGCAAGGCGAGCCACAGGGACGAGGCAGGACCTAGCCGCTGCGGCAGCAACCGTTTCATGGCAGTTGCAGCTCCAGGGGCAGCGGACCGGTGTCCAACCGTGCCACCAACTGCTGCACAGCCCCCCATGGCACCTGGGGATCGCTCACCAGCCGCAAGCGCAGATCGCTGCGCTGCTGGGCCAGCCGCTTCAGCACCGCGGCCAGCTGCTGCGGTGCCACGGCATGGTTCCAGAGCCGTAGCTGTCCCCGGGAATCCAGCCGCAACAGAATCACCCCGGCACTGGCCGGGCGCTGCGCCAGGCGCTGAGGAACCACGCTGAGCGCCAGGGTCAGCAGGGCCAGACTGATGCCCATCAATCCCAGCGCCAAAGCCTCAATCGCGTGGGGCTGGGCCACGACCGGGCCGGAGGCAGGGCCGTTGAAGGGGAGTTGGGGGTGGATCATCGCCCTGGTTGCGGCGGCAGTTCCAGCAGCACCGGGCCCGATCCGAGCGAACGCAACCAGCGCAACGAGGAGGAGATGTCGCCGATCGGCAGGGCCGCCGACGGCAGATAGTGCACAGCCACCCTGCCTCCCTGGTGGCGGAGCAAAGCGGCCAGCCGATTGGTTTCAATCGCTTGACCGCCGAGATGCCAGCGCTTGCCTGGGGCTTCCACCAGCCACAGGGAGGTGCCCCCATCCCTGCTGAGCAGGGGCCGCGACCGGGGGATCCGTTCGCGGGCGATCTCCGGCAGGGCGGCCACAGCCCCACAGACCAGCAGGGTGAATCCCACCAGACATTGCAGCGCCAGACTCATGGATGGGCCGGCTCCAACAGGCGTCGTAGCGGCCGCTCCAGCTCGCCGATCTGCCAGTGACGCAGCCCCTGGTTCAGCGACAAGGTGGTGGTGGCCACCAGGCTGACGATCAGACCCAGGGCCGTGCTGATCAGCACCTCGCCGTAGCCCTGAAGACTGGTCCCGGCGGGCAGGAGCAGCTGGGGCCCGAGACTGGAAAGCACCTGCATCAGGCCGATCACGGTACCGATCAGCCCCAGCAGCGGGGCGATCACGATGGCGGCCTGCAGCAGCGGTTCGCCAAAGCGGATCTCCCGATCCCAGTCTTCAAGCTGATGACGCGCCTCTGTGGGGGCTGTCTCCAGCTGGAACCGCCACTGCTGGCGGCGCAACGATCGCCTACGGAACCACTGCAGCCACCAACGGCAACGGTCGAAACACACCGTGAGCACAGCGATCGATACGAGCAACAGCAGCACACCGATCGGGCCACTCACCCCGGGGATCAGTCCATGGGAGGCGCTATTCAAGGGCGATCTCGGCTTGGCAGCTGCCAAGGATGGTATGAGTTCGGATCGGCCAAGGCCTGTGTTCCGAGCGCTTGACAGCCAGGAAGGACTGGTCTTTCTTCTGTCGCTGACTAGGGTGCCGGCAGGATTGCTCCCACTCCTGCGTCCCCCCGTGACCCGATGAGCTCCATCTATCCCGACAACAGCCTCAGCATCGGCCGCACGCCCCTGGTGCAACTCAACCGGGTGACCGAAGGCTGTGGGGCGCGGGTGCTGGCCAAGATCGAAGGGCGCAATCCGGCCTACTCGGTGAAGTGCCGCATCGGTGCGGCGATGATCTGGCAGGCCGAGAAGGACGGACTCCTCGGCCCCGGCAAGGAACTGATCGAACCCACGAGCGGCAATACCGGCATCGCCCTGGCCTTTGTGGCAGCGGCCCGCGGCATTCCGGTCACATTGACCATGCCCGAAACGATGAGCCTGGAGCGGCGCAAGCTGCTCACCGCCTACGGCGCCCAGCTCGTGCTCACCGAAGGTCGGCTGGGCATGAGCGGTGCCATCGCCGCCGCCCGGGAGCTGGCCGACACCGATCCCGAGCGCTATGTGCTGCTGCAGCAGTTCATGAATCCAGCCAACCCGCGCATCCATCACGACACCACCGGTCCTGAGATCTGGCAGGACACCGAAGGGCAGGTGGACGTGCTGGTGGCCGGTGTGGGCACCGGCGGCACGATCACCGGCGTCAGCCGCTACATCAAGACCACCCTGGGCAAACCCCTGGTGACGGTGGCCGTGGAACCGACCAACAGTCCGGTGATCCGCCAGACGATCAGTGGCGAAGCGCTCAAGCCCGGTCCCCACAAAATCCAGGGCATCGGCGCCGGCTTCGTGCCGCAAAATCTCGATCTTGCGTTGCTTGATCGGGTGGAGAATGCCAGCGATGAGGAGGCCGTGACGATGGCGCGTCGGTTGATGAAGGAGGAGGGAATTCTGGCGGGAATCTCCTGCGGTGCCGCCACGGCGGTGGCCGTGCGACTGGCCCGGGAGGAGTCCTATCGGGGCAAGACGATCGTGGTGGTGCTGCCCGATTCCGGCGAGCGCTATCTGAGTTCAGTGCTGTTTGAAGGCGTGTTCAATGAGCGCGGCCTCGCCGCCGTGTGAACCGGATTGGGCCGCGGTGGGAATGGAGCCCATTCACCACAATTCCAGGCCGAGTCTTGAGCTGAGCAGGGGCCATCTTCCTGTCCGGAGCCGATGACCCAGTGATGGGCGATACAGATTGAATGGTCCTGCTCCTTTGGGATGGGATCGGTAAATTCTGATTCTCCATGGCTAACTACACGATCACGCTCAAAGATGGCGCCAGCTTCACCTGCGCCGACGACACCTACATCCTCGATGCCGCCGAGGAACAAGGAATTGATCTGCCCTATTCCTGCCGGGCTGGAGCCTGCAGCACCTGTGCTGGCAAAATCCTGGCCGGCAGTGTGGATCAATCAGATCAGAGCTTCCTCGACGACGATCAGATTGCCGCTGGATTCGCCCTGCTCTGTGTGAGCTATCCCATGACCGACTGCACCATCCAGCCCGAGGTTGAAGACGAACTCTGAAGAGCTTCAGTTCGGCATGGTCACGAACTCCTCGGCCACCGAGGGATGCAGGGCCATGGTGCGGTCGAAGTCGGCCTTGGTGGCCCCCATACCGAGGGCGATCGCCGCCATCTGAATGATCTCAGCGCTGTGATCGCCCACCATGTGCGCCCCCAGAATCCGGCCACTGCCGGTTTCGACCACCAGCTTGAGCAACACCTTCCCCCCCCGCTGCGGCAGGGCCTGGGCCATGGAACGGAACCGGGCACGGTGCACGGTCACGCCCTCGCTGCCATAACGCTCCAGGGCCTCCTCTTCCCCCAGTCCCACCGAGGCCAGCTCCGGCTGGGTGAACACGGCACTGGCCACCAGGCTGTAGTCCACCTGCCGGGGGCGATTGCCGTAGACGCTGTCGGCGAAAGCCCTGCCCTCATCCACCGCCACCGGGGTGAGGTTGATGCGGTCGGTCACATCGCCCACCGCATGGAGATGGGCCACGTTGGTGCGCTGGTCAGCATCCACGGGAATGCGCCCGCTCGCGTGCTCCACGCCGGCCGCTTCCAGGTTCAGACCCTCTAGAAACGGACGACGCCCGGTGGCCAGCAACACCCCGCCGCACGCCAACACGGCGCCGGAATCGGTCTTCAGTCTCAGGTTGCCAGGCTCGCCTTCAATCGCGGCCGGGCTCTGGCCGAAGCGAACATCGATGCCTTCAGCCGCCATACCCTCCAGCACCAAGGCGGAGGCTTCCCGATCGAAGCCACGCAACAGGTGGTCGCCCCGCACCAGCTGGGTCACGGCCACCCCCAACCCCCGCAAGATGCCGGCGAATTCGCAAGCGATGTAGCCAGCTCCCACCACCACCACACTCTCGGGGAAGGTCGTCAGCTCGAACAGGTCGTCGCTGACCCATCCCAGCTCCGCACCAGGGATGGGCGGGCGCTGGGGGCGGCCGCCCACGGCGATCAGGATGCGCTCACCACGCAGGCGCCGGCTGTCGCCGCTGCTGTCTGTGACGAGCAGATGGTGGGGATCCTCAAAGCGCCCCCAACCGCTGATCAGCTGCACGCCGGACTTCTGCAACCCGCCGATATGGAGCTGGTTGAGGCGATCCACCTCGGCACGCACATGGGCCAGCAACAGCGCAGTGTCACAGCGGAAGGGAGTCGCGGCTCCCTCCAGAATCCAGCCATAGCTGGCCGCATCGGCCAAGTGATGGCCGTAGGCCGATCCATACACCAACAACTTCTTGGGCACGCAGCCGCGGATCACACAGGTGCCGCCCACCCGGTCACCCTCCAAAATCGCCACCTTGGCGCCATAGGAGGCCGCTCGCTTGGCGGCGGCAAGCCCCCCTGAGCCGGCGCCGATCACGATCAGATCGAAGCTGTCATCCATGGCGGCGATACGGGGGAGGAGCAACGTGGGTAGGAGAGGGTTGCGCATGGAAGCCAAGCGCTGATTTTGCTGCCTTTGGGTACCGGATGAGGTTCAAAGACTGATCTTCAGCCGAGACGCTGGAGCCGGCCAGATCGCCACGGCCCTCGGACACGATCGCTTGCAAGCCGATGGAGATCCTGGCCATCGGTGGCTGGTTGGAGCCTGGGATTGGCTTCGAGCTTGGCTTGCCCTCCATTCTGCTCCCTCCAGAGCGACCCATCAGCAGGGTCAGGAGCGGCCAGAAAAAAGCCTCCCAGGGTTCTGGGAGGCGCGAAGAGTCTGCCCCGTGGGACTCGACTGACTAGCGTGACGCTGCTCCGAAGCGGTCTTCAGAGGGCGATTTCACCACGTTCACCGGTGCGGATGCGGATCGTCTCCTCCACAGGGGTGACGAAGATCTTGCCATCGCCGATCTCGCCAGTGCGGGCGGCCTGGGTGATCGCCTCGATCGCCGGTTTGACCTTGTCGTCGGTGACGACAACGATGACCTTGGATTTGGGAAGGAAATCCACAGTGAACTCGTTGCCGCGATAGCGCTCAACCTGACCCTTCTGGCGGCCGAAACCGCGGGCATCGGAGACGGTCATGCCAATGATCTCGAGGGCCACGAGGGCCGACTTGACGGCATCAATCTTGGAAGGACGGACTAAAGCTGTGATCATTTTCATTGTTCGTCAGCCTCAGTTGGTCATGGGATCATAAGCCTCTTCGCCATGGCAAACGAAGTCGAGACCGCGCTCTTCATCCTCGGGGGTGACGCGCAGACCAACTGTTGCCTTGACAATCAGCAAAATGACGGTGGTACCGATGGCAACAAATCCATAGGTAACCAGTACAGCCTTAAGCTGAACAATGAACAGGCCGAAGTTGCCGCTTTCTTCCAGGATCTTGGCTGAAACCGGAAAATAGTCAGCTGGCACCATTTCCTTGACCGCCAGGGCCCCGGTCAGCAGAGCACCGATGGTGCCGCCGACGCCATGAACCGAGAACGCATCCAACGATTCATCGAGAACCGATTTGGAACTACCACCTGAACCGCCGGCCCCGGAGAACTGCACGGCGATGTAGCAACCAGCGGACACTACAGCACCAATCAGAACCGAGGAACCAACCGAGACAAAACCAGCAGCGGGTGTGATGCCCACCAAGCCAGCCACGGCACCGGTGGCAGCACCAACAGCCGTGGGTTTGCCATTTTTAAACCAATCAATCAGACACCAGGTGAGCAGGGCTGCCGAGGCTGAAGTCGAAGTAGTGATGAAAGAAAGGCCAGCACCTTTGACTGCGAAGTAACTGGCGCCGTTGAAGCCGAACCAGCCAAACCACAGCAGACCGGCACCGAGCAGGATGTAGGGAACGTTGTGGGGTGGGCGCACACTTTCCGGATAGCCGGTGCGAGGACCAACGATCGCCGCCGAAACCAGCGCAGCCACACCAGAAGCGATGTGGACCACGGTGCCACCCGCAAAGTCGATCGCACCGATGCCGAGGGGACCGAGATAGCCACCGCCCCAGACCATGTGGGCCAAGGGGCAGTAGATGAAGAGGCTCCAGAGCAGACAGAACCAGAACCAGGCCTTGAAGTTGATGCGTTCCACCAGGGCACCGGAAATCAGCGCCGGCGTGATGATCGCAAACATGCCCTGGAACAGGGCAAAAGATGTGGCTGAGATCGAGAAGCCATCGGCCAGGGGCTGGTCACCCAGCGGACCGCCGACTCCGTTGAGCCACATGGCCTCCAGGCCACCGATGAAGGGACTCTTGAAGCCCACTCCGAACGACAGGCTGTAGCCGATCACCACCCAGAGGACGCCGATCAGCCCCATCAGGAAGAAGCTCATCATCATCGTGTTGAGCACGTTCTTGGCGCGGGTAAAACCGCCGTAGAAGAACGCCAGACCCGGGGTCATCAGCAGCACCATGGCTGCACCCATCAGCATCAGCAGGGTATCGGCGCCATCGGTGGGCACCTTCTGCAAAGCCGCATGGGCCGAGCCGGCCATCAGCGGCAGCAAACCGGCACCAGCGGCCAGCAGCACCAAGGCATAGCGGCGCAGTTGGGCGTCCTGGACGCCCGCCAGCACCTTGAGGCGGAAGCGGTCAAAGGTTGTCTCAACAGACGGAGGTCCGCTGGACAGGAAGGTCGGTGGCATGAGGGGGGAAACCTCTCAAGAGTTCACCCGGGTACGGTGCGCCCAGGAGGGTGACTACCTCTGTAACAAGCGAAACAGTTTGGCCCTTCACTCCTCAATCCTGACGCCATTGGGTGGCCAACCAGCCTTGCCGCAGTCGCTGAAAACAGCGCGCCTGCCAGGACTGCCGTTGCTCAACATGGAAAAGGGAGCAGGCCGATGGATCTCCAGCCAGAGGTGATCCAGGCAGGACGGAACGCAGCGAGAGGGATCGACGCAGGAGGTTCACGGCTGCTTGATCCGGCTCTGCCGTTGGCCGCTGGAGTTCGCCAGAGCTGTTCCTGAACCGGCATCAAGCCGCAGTCGAAACCAGCCCAACGTCTGACGACGGTTCCACCCTTGACTCGTTCAACCTGCTGGAACGGCTATTTCAGCCCCACAGTCTCGATTTGGTGGGCTCATCCGCTGGCGGATCTCAGCTCGCCGCCCGGGATCAGACGACGGTTTCATCCGTCATGGTTACCCCTCATGGATGGCTCAGCCAGGGCGGACAACCTGTGCTGGCCGTGGCAGCCCCTGGGCGATCGAGCCAGGCCTGGCTCGGCTGCGCCAGGATCGCCAGTGATCGACGATCCGCTGCGCCTTGGAGAGCTGTGAGTCCCCTGACCCCCTGAGTTGGGAGGCCCTGGCCGACCTGGCTGTCCCTGAACCCGACCTGGTCCATGGCCCCACCAGTGCCAGGGCCAGCCTGCGCCTGTTCGGCCATGCCGAGGAGCAGGTCCGCGTCACCTTGTATCGCGATCACCATGCCTGGTGTCCCTACTGCCAGAAGGTGTGGC
This sequence comes from Bifidobacterium breve, assembly GCA_943325005.2. GTDB lineage: Bacteria > Cyanobacteriota > Cyanobacteriia > PCC-6307 > Cyanobiaceae > Cyanobium. The sequence continues at coordinate 26,510 of CALPNT020000009.1, forward strand.
TGTGGCTTGAAGAGCGCCGCATTCCCTATCGGATCCGCAAGGTGACGATGTTCTGTTACGGGCAGAAGGAGCGCTGGTTCACCCAGCTGGTGCCCTCCGGCATGTTGCCAGCGCTGGAGCTGGACGGTCGCCTGATCACAGAAAGCGATCGCATCCTGGAAGCCCTGGAACGAGCCTTCGGCAGCCTCGGACCCGGCATGCAGGAGCCCAGGGTGTGGCAGCTGCGGCAACTGGAGCGGCGGCTGTTCAGGGCCTGGTGCCAGTGGTTGTGCGTCCCTGGCCTGGGCGAAGCCGCAGAGCGGCGCGCCAGGGAAGACTTTGATCACTACGCCGCGGCGATGGGCGAGGCGATCGAGACCGGCCCCGGCCCCTTCCTGCTGGGGGAACTGAGCACCGCCGACCTGGTGTTCGTGCCCTATGTGGAGCGCATGAACGCCAGCCTGGCTTATGACAAGGGCTATCTGCTGCGCCAACGCCATCCAGCCATCGACCGCTGGTTCAACGCCCTGGAGCAACGGCCGACCTATCTGGGCACCCAGAGCGATTTCCATACCCATGCCCACGATCTGCCACCCCAGATGGGCGGCTGCCATGCCAATGGCAGCGCCGCGCAACAGCACCTGAGCCACCGCATCGACCAGGGCCCCTGGCCGATCATCGACGGCAACCAGCCCGATCCGGAAACCAGCCAGACGGAACCGCAGCAGGCGGCAGCCCTGGCCCTGGCCAGGGTGTTGAAGCATCGGCCCGCGCTGCTGCAGCGCAATCCCCTGGCTCAGGACTTTGATCGACCGCTGCGCTGCGCCCTCACCGCCCTGATCAGCGAGCGGGCCTGCCCGCCACCAGCAGGGTCGGCCCCGGCGCTGCGCTATCTGCGCGATCGCATCAGTGTGCCCCGCGACATGCCCCTGCATGCGGCCCGCCGCCTGCGCAGGGCCCTGGAGCAGACCGCCTGCCTGGATCCGGCCGCTGCCGCTCTCCAAGGCCCGGAACTCCCACGCCAGCATCGGCGTGATCAGGATCCGCTGCCCTTCCTGAGCCAGAAACCTGGCTGAAGCGCCGATCAGAACGTCAGCCCGCTGGGCCTGGTTTCCAGAACCGGGCCTAATCTCCGGACGATCGCGCTGGGATGGCCATGAACCGATCAGCCTGGACCTGGCCCTTGGTGGCCGCCCTGCTGACAGGCACGCTGACCGTGACACCCGCTGCTGGCATGGCACCGGCTCGGGCGCTGGAGCTACGCGGCTCCACCTACTTCGTCAAGGCTCCGTGGAAGGCCGAACTGATCACCTACTACGACAACACCGGCGATCCTTCGGCGGAGTACTACCTCACCATCAGCCTCGATCCCCAGGCTGGGGCCTCGCTGCAGCGGCTCACCATCCAGCAGACCCGCGGCGCCGACTGGCAGTTTCCGTTTGCGCCTGAGCGCAGCCGCGCCTTCCTGGGGCGTCCGCGCCGCGAAGGCACCCCGGTGCCGGTACAGGCCACGTTTGCGCAGCGGGAGCGACTGATCACCGTCGACTTCCCCGAGCCGGTGGCGCCCGGCAGCACCTTGACGGTGATGCTCAAACCCTGGACCAACCCAGTCACGGCCGACACCTATCTGTTTCAAGTCACCGCCTGGCCGGCTGGCCCCCAGCCGGTGGCCAGCCCCGTCGGTACGGCCACCCTGCGGATCTACGACCGCGTCCCCTGGTGAGCAGGCCCGGGGGCGAACCAACGCAGGCGAACCGGATCGGGCTCGGCAGTACGTCGATCCAAAGGCTCAAGCGTCAGGATGGAGCTTCCTTGAAGACCCAGGACGATGCAGGCTCGATGGAATGGCCAGGTGCTGGCCAGCAGCGATGACATCGTGACGGTGGAGGGCAATGCCTATTTCCCCGCCTCAGCCCTCGACCCCAGCTTGTTCCGGGCTTCAGATCACCGCACCGTCTGCGGCTGGAAAGGAGAGGCCCACTACTACGACGTGCTGGCTGGTGGCGAGGTGAATGCCAATGCGGCCTGGTTCTACCCGGAGCCCAAACAGGCGGCCGAGCAAATCAAGGGACGGGTGGCGTTCTGGAAGGGGGTTCAGGTCGCCTGACGGGCCTGGAGGAGCGGCCAGCAAACGAGCCACTTGGGCTTTCGCAGCAGGACTACCAACTCAGAAACGGTTCACCCGAAGCGTGAGATCCAAAGCCTGGTTTGGTGATCGATAGGGTCGAGCCTGTTTGTTGTCGCGGGACAGCTCAGCTGGGAACTGGAACGCCATCAGAGCCAACCCAGCCGGTCGCCGTCAGCTGGACAAAGGCCGCTCAGACTCCCGGGTGGCGCAGCGTGCGCCATTCACCGCTACCGGTGCTCACCTCAACGCCGATACCCACTGGGGCCTGATCGGCACCGAACTGTTCGTTCCACCAGCTCAGGGCTTCAGACCAGGCCGAATCCAGGGAGTCGTAGAGGTCATCGAGAACTGGATGGGGCTCACCCTGCTGATCGACGAGCCGGAAGCGGCGGCTGCTGGGGGTGGCGACTGAACGCAGGGAGCTGGCGGGGATGGACATGGCCCGGGTGGAGACTGAAGCGGTTGAAGCGGGATAACCGGGGTAGGCAACGGACACGACGAACACCGTCTCGCTGATCGGATCCTGCCCCATGTGCCAGATCCAGACTGTCACTGTTGCAACATTGACCCGCAATCCAGCCGCAGGACCTGATCAGGAGGCCGCAGGACCATGGAGCACTGGTGCAGCACTCCAGTGATCGGGAGGCTGGGTGATCCGCAGACTCTCCCCAAACAGAATCCCCTGAACGGACTCTGAGCTGGTGCTGGAATCTCAGGCCACCAGTTCCAGCATCCCCATCAAGCCAGCGGCGAGGGGGCGATGTGATGCCTGGCGGAAGCCAGCCTCGCGGGCCAGACGCAGCTGCTCTGCCGCCAGAGGAAAGCGTTCGAGACTGGCCTCGAGGTAGGCGTACTCCTCCGGCAACCCCGCCAGACGGGCGGCGGGCACCACCAGCTGGCGCAGGTAGAAACGCTGAAAACGCGCCACCGCCACCGCCGGCAGCCCCGCAGCCTGGTCGGGCCGGTTGAAATCGAGCACCGCCGCGCGGGCACCAGGACGGAGTAACCGGCGCAATTCCCGCAGCGCGGCCGCTGGATCGGCCAAATTACGCAGGCCGTAGGCCATCACGGCCCCGTCCTGGGAAGCGTCCGCCAGCCCCGTGGCCAGGGCATCCCCCTGCTGCCATTGCAAGGCCAACCAGGGCTGCATCGCCGCCCTGCGCCTGGCCAGCTCCAGGGGAGCCTGGGCCGCATCGAGCCCCAGAACCCGTCCACCCGGCCGCACCTTCGTGGCCAGAATCAGGGCCAGATCGCCTGTGCCGCAGCAAAGATCAAGCAGCTGTTGACCAGGCCTCGGCTGCAACCAGGCCAACGCCTGACGTTTCCAGAGTCGGTGCAGGCCGAGGCTGAGCAGGTCGTTGAGCTGGTCGTAACGAGGGGCGATGCGCTCGAACAGCTCACGCACAGCCTCCGGATCACCGGGTTTCAAAAGAAGGAGCCTGGGCTAGGGCGGGGATGTCATCCCAGGGGAGCACGATCGCATCAAGGCTGATGCCGCTGTCGCGATCGGGTCCAAGCACCATCACGCCGTGAGCGGCCTCCAGGCGGCCCGGGCTGGTGATCGTAAGCACCATCACGGTGGCCAACCCCACGGCAGCAGAGCACACCATGCAACCCGCCAGCATCAGCGAAAACTCCTGGCGATCACTGGCCGCCTGCATCAACTGCAGCGCCCAGGCCACCAGTGCGACCACGGCCGCCACCATCACCAGAGCGATGAAGGTGAGGAGGGATCCAGGCAGGGCAAACAGGGCGGTCAAGGCAAGACAGAGGCGATCGTGAACAGTTACATGAATGTAACGACAGCTTCACCAGTAGCGCGAGTCCCCCGCCTTCAAGAGCGGCCGCACGGGCAAGCCCCTGGCCAACAGCTCCCGCTTGATTTCCTCCACCGTCAGCACCCCATCGTGAAGCAAGGAAGCCAGCAAGGCCGCAGCCGCCTTGCCCTCCTGCAGCGCCGCGGCGATGTGGTCGATGCAGCCAGCTCCACCGGAAGCGATCACCGGCACCTCCACCGCCTCAGCCACCGCCCGGGTCAGGGTCAGGTCGTAGCCCGCCTGGGTGCCGTCGCCATCCATTGAGGTGAGCAGGATCTCGCCGGCCCCCAGCTCCACCACCCGGCGAGCCCAGGTCAGGGCGTCGAGTCCGGTGTTGTCGCGCCCGCCTTTGACATACACATCCCAGCCGGGGCTGCCCCCCTGGCGCCGCCGGGCATCGATGGCCACCACGATGCACTGGTTGCCGAAGCGGCTGGCCCCGGCAGTGATCAGCTCCGGACTGCGCACGGCCGCCGAATTGAGGCTCACCTTGTCGGCGCCAGCGCGCAGCAGCTCGGTGATGCCCTCGACACTGCCGATGCCGCCGCCCACCGTGAACGGGATCGTCACCGCCTCGGCGGTGCGGCGCACCAGCTCCACCAAGGTGCCGCGACCCTGGTGACTGGCCGCGATGTCGAGAAACACCAGTTCATCGGCGCCGGAGGCGCTGTAGCGGCAGGCCAGCTCCACCGGATCACCGGCATCGCGCAGTCCCACGAAGTTGACGCCCTTCACCACCCGGCCATCGGCCACGTCGAGACAGGGGATGATCCGTTTGGCAACCATGGGCTCACTGGTAAGGTTGCGCCACCCAAGATGACGCGTCGGCCATGTCCCAGGCTGCCATCACGATCGGCTCCAAGGTGAGGGTCACCCGGGTGCGTGATCGCATCCCTGCCGACCTCGTCGCTGCCCTCAAGGCTGATGCCACCGGCACGGTGAAAGATTTTCGCGTCACCGATGGCAAAGGCATCGGCGTCGTCGTTGAACTCAGTGCTGGTGGTACCAGCTGGTTCTTCGACGATGAAATCACCCCTGCCTGAGCCCAGTCCCAAGCAGCCCCAAGCGGTGAACGACATGGTGGGAGACGCTGGCCCGAGCACGGTCTCGAAAACTGGGGGCGCCCGTCAGCTGCTGGGCATGAAGGATGGTGGCAGCAGCGCCAATATCTGGGCGATCCGCCTCCAGCTGATGAAGCCGGTGACCTGGATCCCGCTGATCTGGGGGGTGATCTGCGGCGCTGCCGCTTCAGGCAATTACCACTGGCGCCTCGGAGATCTGCTGGCCGCTCTGGCCTGCATGGTGATGAGCGGTCCGCTGCTGGCCGGCTACACCCAGACAATCAACGATTACTACGACCGCGACATCGACGCGATCAACGAGCCCTACCGGCCGATTCCCTCGGGGGCGATTCCCCTGGCTCAGGTCAAGTTGCAGATCGTGGTGCTGCTGCTGGCCGGTCTCGGTGTGGCCTATGGCCTCGATCTCTGGGCTGGCCACAGCACACCGGTGCTGTTCCTGCTGGCCCTGGGTGGATCGTTTGTCAGTTATATTTATTCAGCTCCACCCCTGAAGCTCAAGCAGAACGGCTGGCTTGGCAATTACGCCCTCGGTGCTAGTTACATCGCCCTGCCCTGGTGGGCCGGCCAGGCCCTGTTCGGCCAGCTCACTTGGACGACAGCCCTGCTGACCCTCGCCTACAGCCTGGCAGGCCTGGGCATCGCCATCGTCAACGATTTCAAGAGTGTCGAAGGTGATCGGGCCCTGGGACTGCAATCGCTGCCAGTGGTGTTCGGCATTGAAAGAGCCAGCTGGATCAGTGCCGCCATGATCGATCTCTTTCAAGTGGCGATGGTGGCGGTGCTGATTGCAATCGGCCAGAACTTCGCCGCCGTGTTGCTGGTGCTGCTGATCCTGCCCCAGATCACCTTTCAGGACATCTGGCTGCTGCGCGATCCTGTGAGCTTTGATGTCAAGTACCAGGCCAGCGCCCAGCCGTTCCTAGTGCTCGGCATGCTCGTCACAGCTCTGGCCATCGGCCACAGCGACCTGATCCGAGTCGGCGGCCAGGTCGCCCAAGCCCTTTGAGCCAAGGGCTACCCGCCAGTGGCTCGGAGCCCTCTCGGGAAGGCAACCCAGACCCTCGGCGCGGCGGTATGCCACGGCGACGGCTAGCCCCGGCCCTGGCCGCAGCGGCGATCGGCGTTGGTGTGGCCCTCGGCCAATCGGCCCTGGAGGCCGGCCTCGACGGCCTGCTGCCCGATGCCGATCGGATCAGTGCCTTCAACCGCCCCGGCACCCTCACCATCCTCGACACCAATGGCAAGGTGGTGGTCAAGGAAGGACCGGCCACCCGCGAAAAACTCAGCACCGGCAACATGCCCCTGCTGATCCAGCGCGCCTTCGTCGCCGCCGAAGACCGTCGCTTCTATCAGCACGACGGCATTGATCTGCTGGGCATCAGTCGCGCCATGCTTCGCAACATGAGCCGAGGATCGGTGGAAGAGGGTGCCAGCACGATCACCCAGCAACTGGCTCGCACGGTCTTTCTCAGCCAGGACCGCACCCTGATCCGCAAGCTCAAGGAAGCTCTGCTCGCCGGCAAGATCGAACGCCAGCTCAGCAAGGAGCAGATCCTTGAGCAGTACCTCAACCTTGTTTATCTGGGCTCCAGCGCCTACGGCGTTGCCGATGCGGCCTGGGTCTACTTCGCCAAGACCCCCGAGCAGCTGACCCTGCCGGAGGCCGCGCTGATCGCCGGGCTGCCGCCAGCCCCTTCGGTCTATTCACCGCTGGTCAATCCCGATCTAGCCCTCAGTCGCCGTCGCACCGTGTTACGGCGGATGCGGGAAGTGGGCTACATCGATGACATCCAGCTCGATCGGGCCGATGCGGCCCCCCTGGGCCTCAAACCGGCCGAACCTAAATACTTCGCCAACCCCGCTCCCTGGTTCACCAGCTGGCTGGAGCAAGAATTGCCTGGGGTGCTCAGCAAGGAGCAGCTGGAGGTGGGCGGCCTGACCATCCGCAGCGGCCTGAACAAAGACTGGCAGGCCCAGGCCCAGGCAACGAT
>CALPNT020000010.1 GCA_943325005.2 Bifidobacterium breve
AGATCTCCTGATTGCGACAGAGAATTGGCCAAACCATCCCAAGCATTGACCGAATCAGGGCGAAGCTGACAAGCCTGCACAAATAAAGCTGCGGCCTCGTTCGCTCGCCCTCCCTGACGGCTGATCATCACAGCCAGCTTTTCGAGAATCTCCGGGTCATCGGGATGAATCGCACGCAAGTGCCTGAGGAAGTTTTCAGCGCCGGCCAGATCCCCCAATAAAAAACATAGTAAATAAGCTGCATTCCTAGGGTCTTAGGAACGGCCGGGGCCGAAGCATTGATGAGCTTCAGCACCTGATCGATGGCTCCCTGCCGCTGGCCCTGCTGCCAAAGCTGGTGGGCTCCTTCCTGCCAACCTTCAAGGCGAGAGGGCGCCGTCATGGTCATGACCTGGGTCTGCGCCATTCGCCTGTTAGCACCGATAAGTCACCATCGCTGAAGGTTGGCACTGAAGGGCCGTGCTGAATGACGGTTTTGAAGGGCGGTGCCGAAAACTGTGGCTTGAGAATGGTGACAGAGAGCCAGGGCGAGCGCCCCTGTTCAACCCGACTGTCCATCTGTTGGCAAGACCCAGCTGTGGCGTGCTGCTGTGGCGCCCAGCCCCGCCAGAGATCAGCTGACCGTTTGCAACGGCCGGGTTGTGGGCCCCCGAAGCAACCCTCAAGGCGGAAGGATCCGGGGGCTGGTGGCGCGGCAGCATCAGCCTTGGCTTGCCGCAGCAACCTCCGGCGGGATCTGTTCCACCTGAATCAGCATCAGAACTGCCGGCTCGCTGCCCACGGCCCCGGAGCAGTGGCCCTGGCGGCCCTCGATGCAGCGGCAGCCCTGGTCGCCGCCGAAGGAGAGCTCGCCAGGCCCCATCTCAACGCGATGGCCGTCCATGGTTTCGACGAACCAGCGGCCTGACAGGGTCACGATCCACTGGGGCGCCGGATTTTCGTGCCAGTCGTAGATCACCCCAGGCACGACATGCAGCCACAGGGTGCCGGTGGTACCCCCCTGGGCAGGTGTGCGCCAGATGCTCTCCATGCCTGCCGCCAGGTGGGCGAGGGCGAAGCTGTCCAGCCAGGCCTGGTGCTGGTGGCTGATGCCTTCGGCGTCCCGCCAGACCTTCCAGTAGGGCACACGGGGTTGGGGGCTGGCGTCCATGGCGTGGTTGTGCGGGTATGCCCAGCCTGGCCACAGATGGCCAGGGCGGCGATGCCCTCCAGAATGACGCCCATTCGGTACGGGGCCTGTGCTCAGTTCCCGTCCAGACCTGCCCATCAGGACGTGGCCACGATGGCAACACGGCCAGCGCGCCTGCCGTGCCTGCGGCCTGCTGCTGCTGCTGGCCCTGGGGGGCTGCCAGTCCGTGCCGCTGCTGCGTCGCCAGACCCTCCATGTGATGCTCTCCCTCAGTCCAGGCATGGAGTGGCTGGAGGCGGATTACCGCGGCGGTGGGTCCTGGGAGCCGTTGCTGCGCTCGTTCCGGCGCGTCCATCCCGAGGTGCGGGTGCAGTTCAGCCTGGTGGCGGAGGCCGACCTGGCCGAGGAGCTGCAGCACTCCCATCGCCGGGGACTGGGTCCTGACCTGTTGCTGGTGCGGGCGCCGGTGGCGATGGACCTGCTGCAACAGGGTCTGGTGATTCCCTTGCCCCAGACGGCGGAGCTGCAGGCCAGCCTGGCCACGCTCGAATCCCGGGCTCTGCACGCTGTCGAAACTCCCCACGGCCTGGCCGGTCTGCCGGTGTTCAGCGAGCCCAGCCTCGCCTGCTACGACCGCCAGCGGATCCCAGAGCCCCCGGCCACGACCGAGGCCCTGCTGGCCCTGGCGGCCGGAGGCCAACCGATCGGCCTGGCCGTCGATCCGGTCGGGCTGTGGTGGAGCGTCGGGGCCCTGGGGGCCCGCCAGGCTCTGGCTCCGCTGCTGACGGGGCTGAAGGCGCCTGCTCAGGACCAGGCTGCCGATCGACAGGCGATCCTGGGCTGGTTGTACTGGCTGCGCCAGGCCTCCCAGCAGAGCCGGGTCGATCTGGCGGCCGGGCCGGAGGAGCTGACCCAGGGACTGGAGTCTGGGCGGCTGGCCTGGATTCCCTGTTTCAGCATCGCGATTCCCCGGCTGGAGCGAACCATGGGCCAGCGTCTTGGCGTCGCCACCTTGCCGGCCGGTCCTGGTGGCCCCCCCAGCCCCTTCAATACCCTGCGCGTCTGGGCCTTCGGTGCCGACTCTTCCGGTCAGCAGCGCCGGTTTGCCATGGATCTGGCCCGTTTCACCCTTGACCCCGGCGTGCAGCGCAGCTTCGCCCTCAGAAACCAGATCCTGGTGCCCGCCAACCGCTACGCCCCGATTCCGGTGGCCAGTTCCGGCCGGCTGGCGACCCTGGCGAAAGCCCAGCAGCAGGCTCTCCTGCTGGCCCCGATCCGTGAGCCCTCCTTCACTTCGGCCCGCATCCGCCGGATTCTGCCGCGGGTCGAAGGCGTGATGGATCAGGTGATGGAAGGGGTGCTCACCCCTGTGCAAGGCACCGAGGTGTTGCTGAAGCTGGAGGGTGAACCTTGATGGGGCTGCTGCTGAATGTGGTGCTGGCCTGGCTGGCCTTTCTGCATCGGCCGTTCGTGCTCGAACAGCTGCTGCTCTCCGGCGGCTGGCTGCTGGTGGTGCTGCAGCTGCGGCGCCACTGGTTGCCGGCGCGGCGTCTGCCCCGCGGCCTGTTGCCGCTGGTCGGTCTGGCGACGCTGGCCCTGCTGCTGAACCTGACCGGTCGGCGCTACGGCCTGGTGCTGCTGGCCGCCCAGGTCAGCCTGGGCTGGTTGCTGCTGGGTCTGCTGGAGCGGCAGGTCCTGCGGCCCCGTCTGCCGGCGGTTCAATACCAGCTCCTGGTCAGTCGCCTGCTGCGGCCCTGCTTCTTCACCGTGGTGCTGCTGCAGCTGCTGCAGGCCTTGGGCAGTGTCATGGATCTGGCCAGCCTGCCCCTGGGGATCTGGTTCGGCAGTGCCATCAACCTCGGTGATCTGTCCCAGGTTCTCGCCCTGCTCTATCTGCTGCTGGTGGGCATGCCCCTGCCCTCGGCCTGGCTGAGCGCACTGCTCAAGCATGCTCTGAGCCTCAGTGAGGGCAGCCGCCGCGCCCTCGATCAGATCCTGCAGTACACCATCGTGGCGCTCGGTCTGATCTGGGCGTTGCAGCGGCTCGGCATCAACCAGACCGGGCTGCTCGCCATCGCCGGCGGCTTTTCGGTGGGTCTGGGTTTCGGCATCAAGGAGGTGTTCTCCAACATCGTCAGTGGCCTCTGGCTGCTGATCGAAGGATCGGTGCGACCCGGTGAGGTGCTGATCCACGACGGCGAAGCCTGTGAGGTGCGCCGGCTCGGACCGCGGGCCACCACCCTCTGGCGCAGCAGTGACAACGCCGAGCTGGTGGTGCCCAACCAGACCTTCTTCACCACGTCGACCACCACTTACACCCACACCGATCGACTGCGGCGCTGCACGATCAACCTGGCCGTGGGTCGCCGCTGGCCGCCGGAGCAGATCGTGGCGTTGCTGGAGGCGATCGCCGCTTCACTGCAGGAGGTGCTCGCCGAGCCTCCGCCCCTGGCGCGCCTGCAGGAGTTCGGCCTCGAAACGTATCGCTACAGCCTCACCGTTGCCGTCAACGATCCCCTGCGGGCAGGGGCCGTGAGTGCGGCGTTGCGCCTGGCGATCTGCCGGGGCTTTGCCGATCAGGGGGTGGATCCGCCCTGCTGAGCCAAGGCGGAACCGGCGCTGATCAGCGTCGCGCTCGATCCGCTCAGCAGCCCACGGATCGGGCGCTTCAGCCTGGGGCTGCGGTCTGCAGCTGGGCCAGCAGCCGGCGGAACTCCCGTTCCTGGCCCAGCACCCGGGCCTCCTCCAGGGCACTGGGCAGCAGCAGGGCCAGCTCGGGCGAAAGGTGGCCGGTCGGTTCGGGTTCCGCCGCCGCCAGTTGCCGGAAGCGCCGCAGCGCCGAAACCGGTCGCAGTAGCAGGCAGGTGAGCAGAGCCAGGCCGCAGCCCATGGTGTAGTCGATCCAGCGGCTGGGGACGTACCAGTCCGTAAGCGCGCCGTAGCCGACGAAGGTGACACCACTGGAAATCAAGGCGGTGCGCAGATGGGCCACCAGGCCGAAAGCCAGCATCAAGGCGGTGGTGCCGCCCATCACCAGAGCCACCGCCACACTGTTCACCCCCATGGTGTTGAACACCAGCCAGGGCATCAGCACCCCCAGGCTGACCCCGACCATGCGATCCCTCACCCGGTTCAAGGTGGCGCCGAGGCTGTCATTGAGCAGCAACACCACACCGAAGTAGAGGTACTTGGGGTTCACGGCGCCGAGCCCGAGGCCCACGCTCAGAGCCAGGCTCGAAACCACCAGCTTGCGCCAGAAAAACGGGTCGCTGAAGCGAACGGCGAGGCTGCGGGCGGGCATGGGCACCTCCGCTTCCGGCCGGCCCGCAGCCTCGCCCGGCAGCCGCAGAGCCGCCTGAACGGCGGTGCCCACCGCCAGGCCGATGCACACCGCCAGCAGCTGCTGCCAGGCGCCCAGCCAGGTGGCATTGGCATTGAGCAGGGGCAGCACCGCCAGCACCGCCAACAGGTTGCGCACCAACAGGAGTTTGTCGGGCAGGGCCTGGCCGAGGATCTGGGCGCAGGCCGTGACCACGGCGAACTGCCACACCGCTGGGGCCTCCAGCAGCGGTTTCAGCACCGTGCCCAACGCCAGTCCGATCACCACGACCAGCGGCAGCAGCACGAACACCGCCGGTGGCCAGCGATCAAACCGGGGACGCACGATCAGGGCCGCCACCACGACGCCGTAGGCGGTGGCCCCACCCAGGCCAAAGCTGTTGCAGATCGCCCAGGTGAGGGCACTGGCGAGGGCGATGACCACCATCAGCCGCAGGGCCAGCGTCGGCTCACTCGCCTGGTGGTCCGATTCCCCCGGCCGGCCGGTTTCGGCTGGGCTGCTCAAGGGCGGCGCGCCTGGCTCTGCAGCAGCCCCACCAGCAGGCTGATCAACAACAGAGCCAGCCAGAACCACAGCCGTGGCGGTTCGGTGCGGCTGCAGAGCAGCAGCAGCACCAGGCTCACCCAGGGCCAGGGCTGCAGCCATGGGGCCCACAGGGCCTGACGCCGTTGACGGCTGAGCATGGGGAACTTCATGGACGCGATCCGCTCAACCAGCGCCAGAAGGGCACCAGGTAACTCAACGGGGCTCTGGTTTCCACTTCGGCCTCCACTTCGGCGGGGGTGCGGTCGGGCAGGGGGCGGTCCGGACCACGGCCCAGGGTCCAGGCCAGACCGGTGGGGGTGGCGGCCGCCTCCAGCCGCACCACCGCCAGCACCAGCGGCGCCCCTGCCCGCCCGGGCAGCTGGCTGGTGAGATCGCCGCCGTCACCGAAGGATCGCTGGCGGGCGCTGGCCATCAGGTTGGCGGCCTCCTCTTGGCTGCCCACTTGCGCCGTGACATCGGCCGCCTCCACACTGTCGCGCGACAGGCTGATCAGGCGCCCGGGCACCAGGCCATAGCGCTGCTCGGCACTGCCGAAACTGTCGCGGCTGAGCAGCTGGGGATTGAGACGCACCTCGTCTCCCAGCCGCAGGCGGCTGGCGTCGGCGCTGGTGAACAGCACGATGGCCAGCCGCTCGGTTTTGGGGCTGGGCAAGGCGATGCTGCCCAGTTTCTGGCCCGGTGCCACCGGTTGCCCCGGCAGCACCGCCAGATCCAGCAACCGACCCGCCACCGGACTGAACACTTCCTGGGCCAGGGTTTCGGTGGCCAGGGCCGCTCGCTGCGCCTGGAGTTCCGACTTCTGGGCCGCCAGGGCTGTGCGCTGGGCGACCAGCTCCGCCTGGCGAGCCTGCAGGGCACTGAGCTCGGCGCGATTGCGTAACCACAGATCCTGGGCGCTCACCCACAGCGGGCTGTAGCGGGCGACGACATCATCGCGGCGCAGCTCTGCCAAAGCCTGGAGTTGCTGCCCCACCGGTTTGTTGGTGGTGCTGATCTGCTGGCGGCGTTGCTCCAGGGCTCGCTCCTGTTCGTCCAGAGCTCTGGATTGGGCCTGCTGCACCAGAAACTGCTGGTTGAGGGCGGCCTGGCGAGCCAGCCGCAGCTGCGGACTGGTGGCGGGGCCCCCATTGCCTCCCGGAGCGCTCTGGCCGACCTGGCTGAGGGTGAGCAGCAACTGACCGGCACGCACCGGCTCACCGACACGCCCCAGCACCTGCTGGACCTCACCAGCGCCTCGGGCGTAGAGGCCGCGACGCTCCCCCGGAGGGGCGAGCAGCCCCATGCCACGCACCACCACGCCAACGGTGGGTTGGCTGGCCCAGGCCAGCGTGCAAGCGGCCACCACCAGCACCGGCAAGGCCCTGTAGAAACGGGAGAAGGGGGAGAGCGCTGCTTCCGCCATGGACCCGCTGATCAGGCTGGGATCGTAGGGGATCGAGTTCTAAGGTCGGTCCAACCCTTTGGCTTCGGGCCCGCATTTCTTTTGCCGATGGCCCCACCGTTAGCTCCAGGGTGGCGCTGTCCTGGCGTCCAGAAGGCGTCATGGGGCCGCGCTTCAGCAGGGTTGGACTCGCCCCTCCTGCGCTCGGTGCCGCTGAGCTCAGCGGCACTCAGCTCAGCATGCTTTTCTTTGCCAGGGAACGGTTTGCCAGGGGTCAGCACCCCGTTGCTTGGATGCCAACGCCTTGAGACCCAAGCCTTGGCCTGGAACCGGCATCGCTTGCTGAGGCTGAACGCCGCAGGCCAGGGCCGTCTCGGTCTGAACCGTTTCGCGCTGAACCGTCTCGTGCTGAACCGTCTCGCGCTGGTCGGTGCGGCGCTGGTCTGTCTGGCGGGAGTGAGTCCGCCCTGTCTGGCCCAGGCACCTGTCCCCGCTGCGGCAAGGTCCGGCGCGCCTGTCCGGCGGAGCAGCGAAGCCGGTCAGGCTCTGCCGGCCCAACCCCTTGCCCTCAGCCTGAATCAGGTGCTGCAGGAGGGCATGGCGGTCTCGCGGCAGCTGGTGCGGGCCGATCGTCAGCTGGCTAGGGATCAGGCCCTGACGGCGTTGAACCGCTCGCTGCTGCGACCCGAGCTCAACCTGATCGGGCTGGCCAGTTACACCCAGGTGGGCACCTCCGTCGGCCTGCTCACCAACCTGCCCACCCTGGGGGACATCAGCCTGTCCCTGGAGCAGAACGGCTATGCCGTGTTGCGCAACAGCTTCGGCAACGCCGGTGTGGTGCTGAATGTCAATCTGCTGCCGCTGCGCCAGCTGGCCGAAGTGGCGGCCAGCGGCTCCCAGGAAGCAGCCAGCCGTGCCAGCCGCCAGGAAAGCCAGCGGCAGGCGCGTTTTGAACTGGTCAGCTCCTACCGGCAGCTGCAGCTGAGTCAGGCCCTGGTGCCGGTCTGGCAGGCCGCCCTGCAGGCCTCCACTGCCGTGGCAGCCGATGTGCAGGCGATCCACCGCCGCGGCTTGGCGGCCCAGATCGATCTGTTGCGAGCCCGGGCCCTGCAGGCGGCGGATCGCCAGGGGCTGGTGGCTGTGGAAGCTCAGTTACTGGCCCAGCAACAGCAGCTCGCCACTTTGATCGATCTGCCGGTGGGAGCGGCCCCGCAGGCCAGCGATCCGATTGGGGAACAGCCGCCCTGGCCGCTGAATCTGCAGGACAGCCTGGAGCAGGCCCTGCGGCAACGCCCTTTGCTGGAGGCCCTGCAGCGTCAGCAGCAGGCCCAGCGCTCCCAGGCGAGGGCGGCGCGGGCCCTGCTCTATCCCTCCTTCAATCTGGTGGCCGGCGCCGGCTACAGCGGCAATCAACTCAACGCTCCGGTGCTGCAACAGGGAGGCCAACTCAAGGGCCCCCAATCCCTGCCCCTGCCCAACCTGGAGCAGAGCGGATCAGCCTCGGGCTCCTTCTACAACTGGGGGGCGGCCCTGCTGCTGCGCCAACCGCTCTGGGATGGGGGCCGCTCCGCCTCCAGCGCCGCCGTGGCTGAGCGCCAGGGGGATCTGCTGCAGGCCGATGAAGCGTTAGCCCGCCAACAGATTCGCCAGGATGTGAGTCGAGCCTGGGCCTCCCTGCAGGGTGCTGCCACGGCCATCGCCGCCGCTCGCGAGGCGGTGACAGCGCAGCAACGAGCCCTCGGCGATGCCCGGCTGCGCTATCGCGCCCAGGTGGATCCCCTCACCGAGGTGCTGCTGGTGCAGCGGGATCTGCAGGCCTCCCAGGCCTCGCTGCTGACGGTGCTGACCCGCCAGGCCCTGGACTGGGCTGTGCTGGAACGTGAAACCGGTGGGGCCGGCCCCCCTCCGCCGGACGCCTGAACCAGCCCTTCAGGGTTCGCCACCGGCGCTGCTGCCTGTGCCGCCCTGGCCACTGCCGTCCTGGCCACTGCCGCCCTGACCACTGCCGCCCTGACCACCGCCGCTGAACCGGCTGATCAACACTCCCAGCACCACCGCCATGTACAAGGGGCCCAGGATGCTCAGGGCGATGCAGACCACTTGCACCACCGGTGCCGTTGGAATCACATCGCCATAGCCGACGGTGCTGAGGGTGACGAAGGCGAAATAGTTCAGACGCTGAAAGCCTTGGTCCCACAGGGAACCAGCCTGAGCCACCGAGCCGATCGCCGGCAGCACCAGATCCGCTCCGGTCACGCTGTCGCGGAAGCTGCCCGGCAACAGGTTGGCCAGCACCGTGAGCACCAGGCCGCCGGCGATGCCCAGCAGCAGGTAGCCGGCGGTGGCTCCAGCCAGCACCCGACCATCCATCTCCTGTTCAGTGGCGAGGGAATGGAGCAGCAGGCGCAGGCTGCGACCGATGTAGAGGGCGAACAGCACCAGCAACGGCACACCCGCCAAGCGCAGGGTCTGGGGCGCCACCAGCCAGAGCAACTCGGCCAGCAAGGAGGCCAGCGCCAGAATCCGATGCCAGCGCCCTGCTCCCGGCAGCCGGACCAGCAGAACGGTGAGGCCGAGATAGCCGACCCGGGTGAGCCTGGCCCAGTGGCCAGGCAAGGCGAAGCTGGCGATCACCGCAACGCAGAGATACAGCAGCTGGCGGTAGAAGCGGTGCCGCTGCGCAGTGGTGAGGAGGCGAGAGTGGGGCCCCTGGCGACCCGGAAGGCGCCGCCGCCGCCGGACAGTGGAGTTGTGCTGCACCTGCGGGCGCCGAGTGGAGGGGCTTCAGGCTGCGATGGCGACACTCTCTGCCAAGGCGGCGCTGCGTGCTTCATCGCGGCGCAGAACCAGCACACTCAGGGGTGGCAGACAGAGGTCGAGCGATTGCTCATAGCCATGCAGACCCCAGGTATCGGTGAACTTGCCGCCGAGGTTGCCCAGGTTGCTGCCGCCATAGCGGGCGCTGTCGGTGTTGAAGGCCTCCTCGTAGAAGCCCTCCAATGGCACACCAACTCGGTAATGGGAATGGCTCTCGGGGGTGAAGTTGGCGACCACCACCACCCAGCGACCCGTACTGCTTTCGCGCCGCATGAAGCTGATCACCGAATTGGTGGTGTCGCTGCAGTCGATCCACTGGAAACCGAATTGGTCGAAGTCATCGCCCCAGAGGGCTCGTTCTGATTTATAAAAGACGTTGAGATCGTCAACGAGATGCTGTAAAGCGAGGTGGGGTTCGTGATTCAGCAGTTCCCACTGTAGATCCCCCCAGACGTTCCATTCGGCGCGCTGGCCGAATTCCATACCCATGAAAATGGTCTTCTTGCCGGGATGGGTCCACATGTAAGCAAGAAGTGCCCTCACATTGGCAAACTTCTGCCAGTCATCACCTGGCATTTTATGGAGCAGGTGACTCTTGCCATGCACCACTTCATCGTGGCTGAGGGCAAGCATGAAATTCTCGGTGAAGGCATACCAGATCGAGAAGGTCACATTGCTCTGATGGAACTGACGGAACCACGGATCGAGCTCGAAGTAATCGAGCATGTCGTGCATCCAGCCCATGTTCCATTTGAGATTGAAGCCGAGGCCGCCGATCTCGGTGGGCTGGGTCACCATCGGCCAGGTGGTGGATTCCTCGGCGATCGAAAGGGCACCGGGGAAGCGCTGGAACAGCACATGGTTGGCCTGTTGCAGGAAGGTGACGGCTTCGGTGTTCTCACGGCCGCCCTGCTCATTGGCAATCCATTCGCCATCGGGCCTCAGATAGTCGCGGTAGAGCATGGAGGCCACCGCATCAACGCGGATGCCGTCAATGTGAAACTCCTCGAACCAGAACACCAGGTTCGCCACCAGGAAGTTGCGAACTTCGTTGCGGCTGTAGTTGAAAATAAGTGTGCCCCATTCCTTGTGCTCACCGATGCGTGGATCGGCATGCTCATAGAGGTGGGCCCCATCAAAAAAGGCCAGGCCGTGGGCATCCTTGGGGAAGTGACCCGGCACCCAGTCGAGAATCACACCGAGGCCTTCGCTGTGACAGCGATCGATGAAGGCACGGAACTCATCGGGGGAGCCGAAGCGGCTGGTGGGGGCATACCAGCCCGTCACCTGATAACCCCAGGAGCCATCGAAGGGATGCTCCGAAATCGGCATCAGTTCGATGTGGGTGAAGCCACGCGCCTTCACATAGGGAATCACCTTGTCGCCCAGCTCCGGATAGGTGAGCAGGCGGGCACCGGGCTTGAGATCGGCCGCCGGCACCGGAGGCCGCGGCGTGCCATCGGCTTCGATGTAGGGGGCATCGGCCGCCGCATGCATCCAGCTGCCGAGATGCATCTCGTAAACCGAGATCGGCTGGTCCAGTGGATTGCGATGGTCCCGCTCCTCGATCCAGTCGCTGTCGTGCCAGTGGTACTGGCTCAGTTGATCGACCACCGAACCATGGTTGGGGCGCACTTCGGCCCGGAAGCCATAGGGGTCGGTCTTCTGGTAACAGTGGCCGTTCTGGGCCCGCACCTCGTATTTATAGATTTCGCCGCGTTTCAGCCCGGGGATGAACAGCTCCCAGTTACCGCCGAGACGTTGTTGCATCGGATGGTGGCGGCCATCCCAGCTGTTGAAGTTGCCCAGCACGGACACGCTGCGGGCATTCGGAGCCCACAGGCAGAACTGCACGCCAGCCACGCCATCGCGCTCGCCCACATGGGCCCCCATGCGCCGCCAGATGTGGTGATGGTTGCCCTCGGCGAACAGATGGCGATCGAGTTCGCCCATCCACTCATGGCGGAAGGCCCAGGGGTCGTGCTGTTCATGTTCGATGCCGCCCCGCAGCACCCGCAGCTGATAGCCGCAGCCGGGATCACCGTCCACGTCGGCTTCAAAAATCCAGGGATGGTTCGGGTTGTGCATCGGCTGGCTGGAGCCCGCCTGCAGCAGCTCCACCCGGTCGGCTTCCGGCATCCAGGCCCGCACCACCCAGCCGCCCCCTTCCACCGGCTGGGGACCCAGCAGCGAGAACGGATGGTCGTGGCGGCATTCCGCCAGTCGCTGAGCGTCGTCGATCATCCAATCAAGGCTGAGTGGAGCCATGGCCAAGGCTGGTTTACGACGCGCACGGAGCCTACGGCGCCCCGGTCCCCGGCGTCTCCCCTCGCTTTCAGCGGGCGGGAGCAGCGCTGACCGGGGCCGCATCGGTGGGGAAATCGACGCCGATGATCTGGTTGCGCTCGTTCAGTGACACAAACAGGCTGTCGGTGAGACGGTTGAACTCGGCCTTGACGATCACCAGTTTCATCAACGCTGTGCTCTCGGCTTTCCAGATCTTTTTGACCTGCACGAAATTGCCGGTGAGCCGCTGCAGGTTCTGCCACTTTTTCTGCAGAGCGGCCTGGCTGATGTCCTCCTGCAGGGTGGGACTGAGGAAACCGCTGGCGGAGATGAACTGACCGTTGGTCAAAGCGTTCATGAAGTTGCGTACCACCGTTTCAGCGGCGACGTCGCGGGAGTCGATGTTGTAACCCTCCAGCTTGCCGTCCGCATCGATCACCATCGTCAGCAGCCGCTGGCCGGTGCTGGTGACGATCCTGGCCTCGACGCTGCTGGAATCGACGCCGGGCTGAATCGCCACGATCTCCCAGCTCAGCAACCGGGGCATGCGCTTGATCGATTCGGCCACCATCGCCGGGCTGCTCACCCGCTGCAGGCTCGGGGCGAACTGGTTGAAGCGGGCCTGGGCATTGCCGCTGCGCACGGCATTCAAGATCCGCTGCGCCGCGGCCTTGGCGGCCTCTTCCGCCATGGCGGCGGTGGGTTCGGCCCGATGGCCCGAGGCGTGCGGAGCCGTGGGGGCGCTCTGCGCTCCGGCCGGTCCGCCGGCCGCCACCAACCCCAGACCCGTGGCACTGATCAGCACCAACCCCAGCAGATGGCGGCGCAGGCTTGGGTTGGGGATCGGGCGGCGCATGGAGTGAGAAACGAATCGCCTCAGTTTGCCCCAAACAGCGGGTCCAGCCAGAACAGGGAACCGTTCAGGGCCAGCTCGATCGTGATCACCCGATGCTGCAGGCCCACGCCACCCTGGGGCATGGAGCCGTCGCCGGGGTTGACGGCGAAGGCCGGCCAGGCCGCCGGGGCCAGGCAAAGCCGCAGGCGCTCACCGCACTGGAGGGTGGCATCAAGGGGTTGGAGCTCCAGCCGCCGCTCCTGCTGGGCCCGGGCCCGCTCCCCCCGCAGGCGCAACCCGCCGGTGCAGAGCTGCTGTACCGCACCGGTGCTGGTCAGCACCGACAAGCAGGCCCAGAGATCGAATCCAGGCTGATCGGCCCAGGCCACGAGCCGCAGCCGCGGTGTGCCCAGCAGCCGCAACGGCGTAGCCAGCGCCGCGGCGGTAAAGCAGGCCACCTCGGAGCGTTGATCCAGGTCTTGGCGCTCCACCACACCCGGTTCGGGACCCAGGTGGCCGCCGCGGCTGGGAGTCGGGCGCCAGGGATCGTGGACCAGCGTCACGCTGTTCTGGTCGTGATCTTGAGCCTGGTCTCGGCTCTGGTCTCGATCCTGGCTGGCCGCCAGCAACCGCCCCTCGTCACTGCGGATCGCGGCCAGTCCTGAGCTGGCCAGCCGCCAGCCTTGACGGGCAAGCGCATTCGGCAGGGGGGCCTGTGTTTGCCAGCGGCCGGTGCGGATGCACTGCAGAGCCAACTGAGCCGCCGCCGGAGCTGTTTCAGAAGCTGGCTGGGCTGGCGCCGGAGATTCCGGCGGCGGCAGCCCAGGCGGCTCCGAACCGGGATTGGGCAGCGGCGCCTGCAGATGGCGCCGCAAAAACTCCACTTGCAACGAGTCAATTCCGCCTTGCCAGTCGAGATGGCTCCAGGCACCGATGCGCAGCTCCGGTTGACCACCGGCGGCCAGGGCGAGCCGGTGCAGATCCAGCACCCCGCGCAGCTGGGGATCGTGCCAGCCAGCGACCAGCAGCATCGGGCGCCGCAGCAAGGTCTCGGCCACCGGGTGGCGCCGCCAGAGCTCAGGGCGCTCGGGATCGCAGCGCAGCCACGTCAAACCCATGCCTGTCGGATCGTGGCGTTCCAGCAGCAACAGGCCATCGCGCAGGTAGGCCCCGCTTTCAAGGCTGCGACGGATCTCCAGCCAAGCGACTCGATCCTGCCGCCGTCGACAGCCTTCGGCCGCCAGCTGCAGGGCCCAGCCGAGGCCCAGGCTCCACCAGTGGGCTCCTCCCTCGCTGGCCCAGTGCAGCCGCTCATCCAGGCCGCACAGCGCCGGCACCAGGCAGTCGGGCAGGCAGGCGCCATCGCCGTCGTTCAGCAACTGGCTCAGTCCCTGGTAAGAGAAGCCGTAGGTGCCCACCTTGCCGTTACTGCCTGGCAGGTTGCGGGCCCAGCTCACCGCCGCAGCGCCATCGGGACCTTCCTGGCTGAAGCCAGCGAACGCACCGCCGGAGTCGCCGCGGCCACGCACGTCCTGCACCACCACCAGAAAACCCTGCCGGGCATACCAGCTGGGATGGGCATAGGTGACGGTGGAGGCAATCGCCAGGCCGTAGGGCTGGCGCATCAGCAACACCGGCCAGGGACCGGAGCCAGCGGGGGTCCAGGTGCGGCTGGCCAACGGGACGCCATCGGGCGTCATCATGGTCAGGTCAGCACCTGGGGCCATTCAGCGCACGTCCGGGCAGTAGAGGCCGATCACGTAGGTGGTGAGCACTTCGGCGTCCATCGTGCTGAGGCCCTGGCTGCTGGCCACCCGGGCCAGGGATTGGGGGGAGGTGGCCGATTGGCCTTGGGCATTGAGTTGCTTGAACTCGGCGCAAAGTTGTTTGGAAAGTTGTGGATTCTGCTTGACCGATTCCAGCAGGGCTGAAGCGGCCTCAACCGGCGCCAACGGCACCAGAGCCAGTCCCAGGCTCAGCACACCGGCAGCAAAGCGGCCTGCCAAGGGATGTGCCGTTCCAGGTCTGGCGACACCCAGTCTGCTGGCCGCCAGGCCAAGGGGCTGAAGCAGCAATGGCAAGGAGATGGGGTTCACGCTGGAATGGCGGGGCATCGCTGCCTCCCAGAGATCGTTTCCATTTCAGGGACCCAGCGGCCGAGGCGGTGTTCGGTCGGGGTCAGTTCGGCGGGCGACTGGCGTTGTCCCGGGCCTGGCGAATCCAGCGACGCACCAGAGCCGCTTCGATCGGCACGGCCGCCCTGCCCAGCAGCTGACGCTGAAAGCGGCCCACCTGCACCAGCAGGCGATCGGGATCGGCTTGGGCCAGACCCTGGCGACTGGCAATGCCGGAATACAGCAACAAGGCCGCATCTGCCGGTGAGACACCGACATCGATCACCAGGCGAGCCTGGCCCCGCAGCTTGATCAGGCGCGCTTCGCTGGCGCCACCGCCACGAGCCAGCTGCCGCAGGCTGGCATCATCGAGATTGGCCAGGGTGTGCCAGTCGTCGATGCCCTGGGATTGAAGCCGCGCCGCCTCGCGGCTGAAGTGGGCTGGCAGTCGGAACTCCCAGGCACCATCGACCCCGGCAGCCGCGGCGCTGTTGGCCGACCCGGCCTGGTCGCTCATGGGGTGAGAACGACGCTGTCACTGCCCAGATCGCGCACGGCCTCAGCCAGCACCACCGGCCGGCCCGCACCCTCTCCGGCCGATTCGATCGCCCGCAGCCTCACCCGCACCCGGCCATCGGCGGTGGTTCGGCCACCGCCGTGCAGGTTGCTGGCCACCTGGATCACGGTGGGGCCAATCGCCTCTGGAGCCAGATGGCTGGGGGCGGCGGCGATCACCAGATCAGCACCGCCGTCGAAGACGACCGGTGCCACCACGGCGCCGCTGATCGTCACCCGTGGCGTGTAGCTGATCGAGAACGCCAGGCAGGAGATGGCGAGCAAGGCCGTGAAACTGGTGATGCCCACGAGCCGGAAGCGGATCCCCCAACGGCGCAGAAAGCCAGCCGCGGTGGCCAGAATCAGCAAGCCACTGGCGATGCCGAGCCACTTCGCGGCCACGAGCAGGATTGGATCGGCGGCCATCGGCACTGGGTAAGGCTGTTCAACCTCCTTATATTGCGGCCGAACGCGCCGGTGATCGACCTGGGCAGATGAGTTGGCTGCCCACAGATTGGTCTCGATCCCTGCGAAAGGCTTTGCAGCACAACATGGTGTCGGCCCCGGCAGGTGGCAGGGCCAGCCGTCCGCCGGTGCTGCTGCTGGTCGCCCTGGCAGGTGGCGGCGTTCTGGTGGTGGGGGCCGTCGCCCTGTGGCTGGTGTCGGATCGCATCCTGGCCGGCCTCTATGAGAGCTGGCGGCCTCGCCTCGAGCGCCAGGTGGGCACGATCATGGGTCGGCCGCTGCAGCTCGGTCCCTACTGCGGCCTGAGTGCCGATGGCCTCTGTGTGGGGCCCAGTGGCTTGCTGGCCGGTGCCAAGGACGGCTCCACCGCTGAGATCCGCCGCACCCATGTGCTGCTGGACCCGCTGGCCAGCTGGCGACAGCGCAGCCTCGTGCTCGATCTCAGTTTCAGCGGCGCTCGCGTCGATCTGCGACCCAATGCCAGCGGGCAGTGGTGGCTGCTGGGCCAGCTTCCCCCAGGCGGCAAGCCGCCACGCCTTGCTCTGCGCTTCCGCCTGCTCCAGCCGGGGCGCGTACGGCTCTGGTGGCCGGCTCAAGCTGGCCAGCCGATTGAGTTGGCTGCCGTTGGTGCCGTCGGCCTGCAGCCCCATCAGCGCCAGATCGAGGGGCGAGTCCGGGTGGAGCTGCCCGGCCAGCCGGGTTCAGCGCTGCTGGTGGGCAGGGGCCAGTGGCAGCAGCGCAGTTGGCGGCTGCAGATCACCCCCCAGCAGTTCCCGATCGCCCCGCTGCGCCAATTCGTGCCGCTGCAGGGTCAGCTGGGCGGCCAGGCCGATGGGGTGTTTTCCCTGCGCCTGGAGCAGGGCGTGGCCAGCTGCCAGGGGCAGGTGGAGCTCGCAGCGGTGCGCTGGCAGCAGCGCGGGGTGGCCCAACCCTTGCTGGCGGAGCGACTGCCGCTCCGCTGCCAGGCCCAGCAGCTCAGCCTGGCGCCGAGTCGCTGGCAATTCGGTGCCTGGGCCGGGCAGGTTTCCGGCCGGATCGACGCCGACCGCGCCCTCTCCCTGCGTCTGCTGGCCAGGCCGCCGGCCGCCCAGGCCCTCGGTTCCACCCCGATCCAGGCTTCCCTGCAGGGCCGCTGGCGCGCCGGCAGGTTGCAGCAGGCCCAGCTGCAGGCCTGGCGCGGCCAGTCCCGTCTGATGGTGAACGGTGCGATCGGCCGCCAGCTGGACCTGGCCGGCAGCTGGCGGCTCGATCCCGTTGACCTTCCCCACGGCCGGCAACTACCGGATTGGCTGCGGGAGCAGCCGCTGCAAGGTCGGATTCTGGCTGCCGGACTGTTGCGACAGCCGCGGCTGCAGGTGGATACGGCCCAGCAGCGGGCCAATCCGCTGCTGGGCCGTTGGCAGGCCTCACTGCGGCTGGAGGACGACCGACTGCAGCTGCTGCAACTGGAGGCGGAGCATCTGCAGGCCACCGCCTCGCTGCCAGTGGGCTTCCAAGCGGGCCGGGGACTGCGTTGGGGGGACCTGCAGGCCGAGTTCAGGCTGCGCGATTTTCCGCTCGCCCGACTCAACCCTTTGGTAGGGACCAAGCTCCAGGGCAGGCTGGATGCCGAGGGCCGGGTGCATGGAGCGCTGAGCGCCTTGGTGCCCGACCTCGATCTGATGGTGCATCGGCCCGGGGCCGGCCCGCTGCGGCTGGAAGAAACCTGGGGCGGACAGCTGGTCGGCCTCAGCGGCGGCGGCGGTCAGCTGCGCCTCGAGGCCCAGTCTCCTGCCTCCAGCGGCACGATCACGGCCCAGCTCGATCGCCGCTGGTATCCGATCCACATCGCCCTGTTGCGCCAGGGCGGCAGCCTCGAACTGAGCGGTAAACCGGCCCAGTACCGCTGGCAGGCCAGGGGCCTGCCTCTGCACGGGCTGTCGCTGGCCCTGGGCCGCAACCGGCCGTTCCAGCCCCTTGATGGCGGACTGAGTGGTTCGGGCAGCCTGTCGCTCCAGTCCCTGGCCTTCAGCGGCGATGTGGCCCTGGATCAACCCCAGTTCCTCGGGCTCGGTGGCCGCAGCGTGCGGGCCCAGGTGGCCTACGCCGATCGGCAGTACAGCCTCAAGGGCACGGTGCAACCGCTGGCGTCCGGCAACATCGACGTGGAGCTCAAGGGGCGCTGGGCGGGGCCCTTCGCGGCCCGCTTCCAGGCAACGGATCTGTCCTCGCTGTTGTTCAACCAGATGCTCCAGGCCTGGGCCGTATGGCGTGGCGCGCCTCTGCCCCGCCATCAGGGGGCGGCGGCGCTGGGGGTGGCGGCGATCGAAACCCTGGGTGCTTCGATCCAGAAGCAGCTGCTGGTGCTGCAGGAGATGCAGCAGGGGCTCAATTCCTGGGATCAACAGCGCCGCCGAGCCACGCGAGCTGAGCGACTCGCCCGGCTGCAGATGCGGCTGGATGCCGATCTGGCGATCCATGGTCCCGATCTGCGCCGGGCCCGGGCCGAGCTCAAGGCCAGTGGCCATCTGTGGCTGGCCCTGCGGGACCGGGATCTGGCCCTGGCCCACGACCCCTTTCAGGTGCGGCTGGAGGGCCCCCTGTTTGCCGGCGCCGGCAGCTTCGAGCTCTCGGGTGTCTCGCTCTCGCTGCTGTCCCTGCTGACGCCAGTGCCGGAAAGCCTGCGCGGCCACCTCGGCCTGCGCGGGCGCTATCGCCTCGGCTCCAGCCAGCCCGAACTGGCGCTGGATGTGTCCCTGGACGACGCCGGCCTCGGCCAGCAGGCCCTCCAACTCGATCGCGGCCATGTCGAACTGATGGCCAAGGGCCTGGGTGTGGACCTGGCCCTGCGCGCCGCCGGGGCCTCCAGCAGTGTCGATCTGGCCGGCACCATCCCCCTGGACCGGCGCAGTGACAAGCTCGAACTGCGCCTGGCCAGCCGGGGTGACGGCCTGCGCTTTCTCACCGATCTCACCGGCCGGGCAGTGACCTGGCGCAAGGGCAGTGTCGACCTTCAGTTGCTGGTGCGCGGCAGCCTCGCTGATCCAATTGCCAACGGCTTCCTGCGCTTCCGCGCTGGCGAGTACGAGGTTGTCGGCCAAGCGCTGCAGGAGGTGGAGGCCACGGTGTTGTTCGATTTCCAGCAGCTGCTGGTTCAGGATCTGCGGGCGCGGGTCGGCAAGCGCGGCCGCATCCAGGGCGAGGGGAGATTGGGCCTGGTCCACGGCCTCAGCAACGAGCCGACCCTGTCTCTGAGCCTCAAGGACGTGCCCTTCGCCCAGTCGCGGATCGCTGCCATGGCGGCGGGTCGGCTGACCCTGGCCGGCAGCCTGGTGGCCCCCAGGCTCGGCGGCGACCTGACGATCAGCCACGGCACGATCAACGCCCAGCCCGGCCAGCTGGGCCGCCCCGAGCCGTCCACCCCAGCCGGGCCCGATCAGACCGCGGCAAGCCAGGCCAAAGCCGGCTCGCCGGTGCAACCCACCACCATGAATGAGCTGCTGCAGAGCCAGTGGGATTTCAGCCAGCCGCTGGTGTTGCTCGGTCCGGATGTCGAGTCGAGCACCAGTGCGGCCCTGGAGCAATCGATTCCCAATCTCCCCTGGCTCAGCTTCAACGACCTGGTGCTGCGCTTCGGACCTGGGCTGCAGGTGGTGCTGCCGAACATCGCCAACTTCAGCACCGGCGGCTCGCTGCGCCTCAGCGGCCAACTCGATCCCTCGCTGCGGGCCTCCGGGGTGGTGCGCCTGCTCCGGGGGCGGCTCAATCTGTTCACCACCACCTTCAACCTCGATCCCGATGCGCCCAACGTGGCCGTGTTCACCCCGTCGCTGGGTCTGGTTCCCTACCTCGACATCGCCCTGCGCACCCGCATCGCCGACAGCCTCAACGTGATCTCACCCAGTGGGCTGGGCCAGGGAGGCATGGGCGGTTCGGGCTATTCCTCCCTGGTGGAGGCGGAGTCCCAGGGGGGCTTCTCGTCCCTGAATCAACTGAATCTGATTCTGGTCACCGTGAGTGTGAGCGGCCCAGCCGATCGGATCGCCGAGAACATCCGCCTGCGCAGCAGTCCACCCCTGCCCCAGGAACGCCTGGTGGCCCTGATCGGCGGCAACTCCCTGGCGGGACTCAACGGGGCCCAGGCCGGCACCGCCCTGGCCACGGTGCTCGGCCAGTCGCTGCTCTCTCCCCTGCTGGCCTCGTTCAGCGATGCCTTGGGGCAGCGCATCAGCCTGGCCCTCTATCCCACCTACGTGAATCCATCGACCGCCGTGCGCCGGGAGCTGCGCTCCGGCCGGGTTCCCCCCCAGCTGGTGCTGGCCTCGGAGCTGGGCTACGACATCACCGATCGCTTCAATGCCTCGCTGCTGGTGGCGCCCAACCGCTCCGATGTGCCGCCCCAGGTGACCCTCACCTACAAGGCTTCCGAAACCTTCAATGTGCAGGGCTCGGTGGACAGCCAGGGGGCCTGGCAGAGCCTGCTGCAGGTGTTTTTCCGCTTCTGAGCGGGCCAGAGTGCCGCTGTATCAGGCTCGGGGGCCAATGTCCGCGACCAGCTCTGCCGCGCTTCTGTGATGACCGAGTCCCTTGCTTGCCCCGTCTCCCCCGCTCGCGGCGGTGGATCCGACCCAGGAAACGCAGGCCAGCCCAGCGGGACGGGTCAGCTGATCGGCATTGATCTCGGCGGCACCGCCATCAAGTTTGGCCGCTTTGATCAGCAGGGCCAGCTGCTGGCCGAGCTGGAGGTGCCCACGCCCCAGCCGGCGATGCCGGGGGCCGTCACCATCGTGATCGCCGAAGCGGTGGCTCAGCTCGATCCGGAGCGCCTGGCCGATCGGGTCGGGGTGGGCTTGCCGGGGCCGACGGATCGGGCGGCGCGCCTCGCCCGGATTTCGATCAATCTGCCCGGTTGGGTGGATGTGCCCCTGGCGGATTGGCTGGAGTCGCGGCTGCAACGGCGGGTCACCCTGGCCAATGACGCCAACTGCGCCCTGCTCGGTGAGGCCTGGCTCGGGGCGGCCCGTGCCGGTGGCGACACGATTCTGCTCACCCTCGGCACCGGCGTCGGTGGCGGTGTGATGCTGGCGGGACACCTGTTCACCGGCCATGGCGGTGCCGCCGGCGAACTCGGCCTGATCGGGCTGGATCCCGACGGTCCCCCTTGCCGCAGTGGCAATCGCGGTTCCCTGGAGCAGTACTGCAGCATCGCCGGCCTGGCCCGGCTCAGCCCGATCGAACCCGATGAGCTCTGCCGCCTGGCCGATGCGGGGGACAGCGCAGCGTTGGCCGTGTGGACGCGCTACGGCCAGCTGCTGGGCATTGGCCTGAGCTCCCTGCTCTATGTGCTCACCCCGGAGCTGGTGTTGCTCGGCGGTGGCCTCAGTGGCGCCAGCCACCATTTCCTGCCGGCGGTGTGGGCCGAATTGGAGCAGCGGGTGCTGGCGGTGTCACGCGAGGGGCTGGAGATTCGGCCCTGTGCCCTCGGCAACGGGGCCGGCCGGCTCGGCGCCGCCAAGTTGGCGCTGGATCGCTTGGGATGATGGAGCCATGACCGACATACCCGATCCCTCGCCCGAGTTGCTGCAGCGCGCCTTGGCCGTGCGGCGCTCAGCCCTGGCCCTGGGCCAGAGCAGCGATGGCCAGCGCTGCGAGGCCGTGCAGGCGATGGCGGCGGCCCTGGAAGCTGATGGAGCGGCGATTCTGGCGGCCAACCAGCGTGATCTGGCGGCCGCCGTGGCCGATGGCCTGGCGCCGGCGCTGGTGGCCCGGCTCAAGCTTGATCCCCCCAAGCTGGCCGCGGCGATCGCGGGGGTGCGCCAGGTGGCGAGCCTGGCCGATCCGCTGGGCCGGCGCCAGCTCCACACCGAACTGGATCAAGGGCTGGTGCTGGAGCGGATCAGCGTGCCGCTCGGGGTGCTGGGCGTGATCTTCGAGGCCAGGCCCGATGCGGTGATGCAGATCGCCTCGCTGGCGATCCGCTCCGGCAACGGCGCCCTGCTCAAGGGGGGCCGGGAGGCCATCCACAGCTGCGAAGCGATCCTGGCGGCCCTGCATCGCGGCCTGGCCACCACCAGCATTGAGCCCCAGGCCCTGGCCCTGCTCACCAGCCGCCAGGAAAGCCTGGCCATGCTGAAGCTCGATGGCCTGGTGGATCTGATCATTCCGCGCGGCTCCAACGATCTGGTGCGCTTCATCCAGGACAACACCCGCATCCCGGTGCTGGGCCATGCCGATGGCATCTGCCATCTCTACGTGGACCAGGCGGCCGATCCCGAGCAGGCCCTGCGCCTGGCCCTCGACAGCAAGATCCAGTACCCGGCCGCCTGCAACGCCATCGAGACGCTGCTGGTGCATCGTCAGATTGCCCCCAGCTTCCTGCCGGCGGCGATTGAGGCCTTTGCTGCCGCAGGCGTTGAACTGCGCGGCGATGCGGCCGCCTGTGCCCTGGGCGTGCCGCACGCCGCCCAGGACCAGGACTGGCGCACGGAGTATTCCGACCTGATTCTGAGTGTGCGGGTGGTCGATGACCTGGAGATGGCCCTCGAGCACATCGCCAGCTACGGCTCCCGCCACACCGATGCGATCGCCACCACCGACCCGCTGGCCGCCGATCGCTTCCTGGCGGCGGTGGACAGCGCCGGGGTGTATCTCAACTGCTCCACCCGCTTCGCCGATGGCTTCCGCTATGGCTTCGGTGCCGAGGTGGGCATCAGCACCCAGACCCTGCCGCCGCGCGGTCCGGTGGGGCTGGAGGGGCTGGTCACCTACCGCTACCGGCTGCGCGGTGAGGGCCACATCGCCGCCGATTACG
Source organism: Bifidobacterium breve (assembly GCA_943325005.2). Taxonomy (GTDB): domain Bacteria; phylum Cyanobacteriota; class Cyanobacteriia; order PCC-6307; family Cyanobiaceae; genus Cyanobium. Next base: position 22,259 of record CALPNT020000010.1, read on the forward strand.
CCCGTGGTGTGCGCCAGTTCAGCCATCGCCCCCTGCCGCTGTGACGGTGCCAGGCCGCCATGGCTGAAGCGACTCCCCTGGTGCTGATCCACGGGCTCTGGGACTCGCCGAAGGTGTTCCGCCCCCTGCTGCGGGATCTGAACCATCGCCGTGATCCGCTGCTGCTGCCCCATCTGCCCCATGGATTGGGTTCCAAACCGTTGCTGGCTCTGGCCCAGCAACTCGATGAGGCGATTCGAACGGCCTTCGGGCCTGAGCGACCGATCGATCTGCTGGGATTCTCAATGGGGGGCGTGATCGCCCGCACCTGGATTCAGCTGCTGGGGGGTGCGCCCCGCACCCGCCGCTTCATCAGTGTCGCCAGCCCCCACCAGGGCACCTTGACAGCCGTGCCGTGGCCGGGCCTGTGGCTGGCCGGCGTTGCTGACATGAAGCCGGGCAGTGGGCTGCTGCAGCGGCTCAACGCCGATCTCGAACCGCTGCGCCGCATCGATTGCTGCAGCTTCTATACGCTCACCGATCTGACCGTTTTCCCCGGCTGGCTGGCGGTGCTGCCGGTGGGCCGCCGCCAGCTGCTGCCGGTGTTGCGCCATGACTGTCTGCTGCGGGCGCCCCAAGGCGTGCAGCCGCTGCTGGCGGAGCTGCTGCGGCCGTGATCAGGCTCAGCTCGCCACCAGACCCGTGTGGCGGATCAAGGCTTCGGTGGAGGGCGGGCGGCCGCGGAAGCTCTCGAACACCTCAGCCGGATGGCGACTACCGCCCAGACTCAGCACGGTGTCGCGGAAGCGGCGGCCGATGGCGCGAATCGAATCCTCGTTCTCGAGACCACCCTCTTCAAAGGCACTGAAGGCGTCGGCGCTGAGCACTTCGGCCCACTTGTAGGAGTAGTACCCAGCGGCATAGCCGCCGGCGAAGATGTGACCAAAAGAGCAGAGCAGCGCATCTTCTTCAATCGGCTCCAGCACCGTGGTGGTGATGGCGATCTGGCGGCGCACCTGTTCGGGGCTCTGACCGCAGTCCGGCGTCCAGCTGCTGTGCAGCCGAAGATCCGTCAACGAGAAGTGCACCTGCCGCAGGGTGGCGGCGCCGGCCATGAAGGTGCGGGCGGCGAGCAGCTTGTCGTATTCCCCCTCGGGCAGCGGTTCGCCGCTCTGCCAATGGCGTGCCAGACCCAGCAAGGTGGCTTTGTCGTAGCACCAGTTCTCCATGAACTGGCTGGGCAGTTCCACCGCATCCCACTCCACGTTGTTGATGCCGGCGGCCTGGGGCCGCTCGACGGTGGTGAGCATGTGATGGAGGCCATGGCCGAACTCATGGAAGAGGGTTTCCACCTCCTGGAAGGTCATCAGGCTGGGGGTGTCGCCCACCGGCGGGCTCTGATTGCAGATCAGATAGGCCACCGGCAGCACCGGGCTGCCATCAGCCGCCTGGGACAGGCTGAGGCATTCATCCATCCAGGCGCCGCCGCGCTTGCTGCCGGGCCGGCTGTAGGGATCGAGATAGAAGGCGGCGATCGGCCGGCCCTGGTCGCGGTCGTGGACGCGGAAGAAGCGCACATCCGGATGCCAGATCGGCGCTTCGCCATCGGCGGCGGTGATCGTCAGACCGAAGAGCCGATCGCAGAGGGCAAAGAGGCCATCGAGCACCCGCGGCAGGGGGAACCAGGGCCGCAGGGCCTCGCTGTCGAGATTGAAGCGCTCGCGACGCCGATGATCAGCCCAGAAACTCACATCCCAGGGCTGCAGATCGGTGGCCTCGGCGGCACCGTGACGCTCAGCGCAGGCGCGCAGGTCGGCGAGCTCCTGGACCGCCATCGGGTAGGCGGCAGTGCGCAGATCCTCCAGCAGGCTTTCCACCTGCTCGATCGAGTCGGCCATCTTGGCGGCCAGGCTCAGCTCGGCCCAGTTGGCATAGCCCAGGCGACGGGCCTGCTCCAGCCGCAGGCTGAGAATGCGCTCGATCACCGGCCAGTTGCTGTCGCCACTGGCTGCTTGCTCCGTGCTGTTTAGAGCAGGGCTGGTCTGATCAGTGCTGGTTTGGCCAGCGCTGAGCTGACCAGAGGGGGTCTCGCCTGAGGCGCGGCTCACCTGGGCTTTGTAGAGCCGTTCGCGCAGATCGCGGCGATGGCTGTATTGCATGAACGGCCCGAAGCGGGGGTAGTCCAGTCCCAGCAGCCAGGGACCCGACTCCGCCGAGGCGTCGGCAGCGGCCGGATCGGCCTGACGGGCGGCCTGGGCCAGCTGCTCGCGCAGGCTCAGAGGCAGCCCCTCCACCTCGGCCGCCTCGGTGAGCCGCAGCGTCCAGCTGTTGGTGGCATCCAGCAAGCGATTGCCAAAGCTGGTGGAGAGTTCCGCCAGCTCCTGGCTGGCGGCGTTGAAGGCCAGCCGCTCGGCTCCGGCCAGCCCGACGCCGCGCCGGTCCATGTCGCGCAGCTCGGCCGTGAGGATGCGCTGCTGGGTGGCGTCCAGATCCGGTCGTGTCTGCAGCGCTTTCAGCGCCCTGTAGAGAATTTCGCTCTGACCGGCGCGATTGCCGAAGGCCACCACCGCCGCCTGCTCCTGGGCATGGGCCTGGCGCAGTTCCGGCGTATTGCAGACGCCATTGAGATGGCCCACCACCCCCCAGCTCCAGCGCAGTCGTTCATTGAGCTGATGCAGGGGCTCCATCACCGTTGGCCAGTCGGGCGACTGACCGCTGCGGTCGAGGACAGCGAGCCGGGCTTCGAGCGAGGAGAGCTCCTGCTCCAGTTCGGCCATCAGCTCCGGAATGTGCTGACTCACCTGCTCTGGTGTGATCAGCTCGAACTGGGGCAGCCCGGCGCCGGCCAGCAAGGCGGGTCGGCTCTGGAGTTCAAGGGCCATGGTGGGTGTGGGGAGGCTGCTCGTTGCAGCTATTCCAGCCCAAAAGCGAGGCCGGCGTGGCTCGGGCTGGGGCGGGGATCAGCCCCAGGCCGTTCAGCCGAAGCTGGCGACGTGGCCAAGCGCCAGCTGGCTGGTGTGGCTGAGTTCGATCGACAAGGCATTGGTGCTGGCCTGGTAGAAGTCGATCGCCACCCGCGGCCAAAAGCCGATCACCAGGGTGGGCACCAGCAGGCTGAGGCCGATCACCAGCTCCCGCGGTGTCATGTCGCCGACCACCGCCAAAGCCGGAATTCGGGGACCGAAGAAGACCCTGCGGCAGAGGGAAAGCAGGTACACAGGGGTGAGCACCAGCCCGATCGCAGCCAGCACGATCGTCAGCACCCGGAAAGGCACCGTGAAGTTGTCGTTGGCGGTGACCCCCAGGAAGATGGTGATCTCGCTGACGAAACCACTCATGCCCGGCAGGGCGAGCGAGGCCAGCGAACTGGCCAGGAAGAAGGCGAAGGTGATCGGCAGCGCCTTGGCCAGGCCGCCCATGTTGGGGATCGAGAGTGTCTTGGTGCGCTCGTAAAAAACGCCGGTCACAAAGAACATCGAGGCGGCGATCAGGCCATGGCTGATCATCTGCAACATCGCACCGCTCATGCCCAAGGCATCGATGGCGCCGATACCGAGCAGCACGAAGCCCATGTGGCTCACCGAGCTGCAGGCGATGCGTCGCTTGACGTTGTCCTGGGCGAAGGCGTTGAGCGCCCCATAGATGATATTGACGATGCCAAGCACAATCAGGGCGGGGGCCAACAACAGATGGGCCTCAGGCAACATCTGCACGTTGAAGCGCAGCAGCGCATAGCCCCCCATCTTCAGCAGCACACCAGCCAGCAGCATCGACACCGGCGCATTGGCCTCACCATGGGCATCGGGAAGCCAGGTGTGAAGCGGAAAAATCGGTAGCTTGACGCCGAAGCCCACCAAGAAACCGAGGTAGCAGAGCAGGCCGAAGGTCCCCCCAGGAGAGCGGGCCGCCAGCTCAGAGAGATTGAGGGTGAAGCTGTCACCGGAGAGGGCCAAGGCCAGGCCACTGAGCAGGATCAGCAGGGAGGCTGAGGCGGTGTAGAGGATGAACTTGGTGGCGGCGTACTGGCGCTGCTTGCCACCCCAGATGGCGATCAGCAGATACACCGGCACCAGCTCCAGCTCCCAGGCCAGGAAGAACAGCAGAAAATCCTGGGAGAGAAACACCAGGCCTTGGGCTGAAGCCTGCAACAACAGCAGGCCGAAATAGAGCCGGGTTTTGCGATTGATGTTCCAGCTGGCGGCAACAGCCAGCAGGGTGACCAGACCACTGAGAACCACCAGGGGGGCCGACAGTCCATCGGCGGCCAGCGACCATTCGAGCCCGAGGGTCGGCACCCAGGGCACCCGCTCCACCAACTGCAGGCCAGCGAAGCTGCCATCGAAATGACGGCTGAACACCCACAGCATCAGCGCCAGATCAACCCCCAGCACGGCCAGAGCCAGGAGCCGGGGCAGCCTGGGATCATCGGCATCCCCAGGCAATAAAGGCATGAGCAAGGCCGCCGCCGCCGGCAGCAGCACAATCAGGCTGAGCCAGGGAAAAGTCGCTGAAAGCGACGACGCGGCCGAAATGGGCAGGGTGGCGTCCATCACTACATCCGACTGGTGACTTGGGGATCATCGACCGCAAGCCTTGGCGGCCGGTCAGATCCATCGGTGCAGGAATCTATCAGCTGAGTTGAAGTACTCATGGCCTGTGCTAATGGGTCAAAAACTGAGTCGGGGCAGATGGCCCCAGCTGCTGCCCGCGTACTGGGGCTGGAGCACTTCGCCGCGACTGCTCACCCCTTCGCGCTGCCAGGCCTCCACCATCGCCTCGCTCACCGCCGCGGCGACGGAGGCGCTGCCCAGGGCGAGCAGGGTGGGGCCGGCGCCACTGATCACGCAGCCCCAGGCCCCCGCCTCCAGAGCCGCTTCGCGCACGGCCTTGCCCCCCTGGATCAGGCCCCAGCGGTAGGGCTCATGGATGCGATCGTGCATGCCATCGGCGATCAGATCGCCGTTGCCCGTGCGCAGGCCCTGAAGCAGCAGGGTGAGGGCGCCGAGGTTGATCACCGCATCACTGATCGGAATGCTCCGCGGCATGGCGCGCCTCGCCTCGGAGGTGCTGAGCCGGATCGAGGGGATCGCCACCACCGCCTGCACGCTGCTGGCCCATTCGCAGCGCACCACCCGCCAGCGATTGGAGGCGGCACGGGCGGTCAGGCACAGGCCACCCACCAGGGAAGGCACGACGTTGTCGGGATGGCCCTCGATATCGATCGCCAGTTCCAGCAGCTTCTCCTTGCTCAAGGGTTCGCCGACCAGGGCATTGGCGCCGATCAGGCCAGCGACGATCGCCGTGGCGCTGCTGCCCAGTCCGCGGGCCGGCGGCACGGCCAGTTGCACCCTGGCCTCCAGGGCCACCGGTTCCTGGCCGGCTTCCTTCCAAACCCTCTGGGCAGAACGGTAGATCAGGTTGTCGGGACCACCGCGCAGATGGGCACCTTCGCTGCCTTCGATGATCAGGTCGAAGCGGTCTCCGCCTCCCTCGATCACGCGCAGTTCAAAGCGGTTACCCAGCTCCAGAGCCGCTCCCAGGCAGTCGAAACCGGGGCCGAGGTTGGCGGTGGTGGCGGGGACCTCTACCACCACCCCTTGGCCGAGGCTTGGGCGCGCCATCTAGGTCGTCTTACTCAGCCCAGTGTTGCAGCCGATGGGTCAGCCTCACGCCAGCAGCATCCGGGCTCGGCAGGCGGCACTGAAACTGCCGAAGGCTGGATCGATCACGGCCTGAATCGGCATCGGCTCCAGCACCGCTGCCAACCGACCCTTGGCCAGGAAGGCCGCGCTGAAGCGCTGCGAGCGCAGTCCCGCCAGTAGCTTGCCCGCCGTGCCGCCGCCCAGCCAGATGCCACCGCGGCAGAGGCTGGCCAGGGCTAGATCGCCGCAGACCGATCCGTAGGCCCCCAGCCAGAGTTCAAGCGCCTCAGTGGCCAGCGGTTCGCCAGCGGCGGCCGCCTCGGCCACGGCGGCGGGCAGATCGGCCGCTTCGGTGTTGGTGGCGCCGTCGCCTGCTGCTGCCTGTCTCCTGGCCAGCCAGCGGCCCGCCTGACCCTGCAGGGGATGCAGACCGTCAGGATCGCGGCTGGCCAGCAGCCAGCGGGCCACATCGCCCAGGCCGGTGCCGCTCACCACCCGCTCAATCGACAGCCGCTCCAGCTGACGATCCGCCTGGATCCATTGCTTGAGCTCCCACTCCTGCTGGCTGCGCGGCGCAAATTCGCCATGGGAGGCCTCGCTGGCCAGGGCCTGCAGGCCCGTGCTGGTCTGAACCCCCAGCGCCACCCCAAGACCGGTGCCAGCCCCGAGGATCAGCAGCGGGGCGTCCGCCACCGCGGTGCCGCTGCGCACGGGGGCCACCTGACTGGCCTGCAGATGGGGGAGGCCGTAGATCAGCACGGCGAAGTCGTTGACCAGCTCCAGGCGCTGGATCCCACAGGCCTGGGCCAGATCCGGCTCGACCAGAATCCAGCTGAGATTGGTGAGCTGGGCGCGGCCACCATGCACCGGCCCGGCGACCGCCAGGCAGGCGGCAGCAGGCCGGGCCAGGCCACGGCCCTCGCAGTCCGCCAGAAAGTGACGCACCATCGCCGCCAGGTCTTCCCAGTCGGTGGAGGGGTAGCGACAGCTGGCCAGGATGTCCAGGCTGGCGGCGTGGTGAAGGCTCAGCAGGGTCTTGGTGCCGCCGATATCGCCGGCCAGCAAGGTGGTCATGGCCGCAGGGCAATCGGAACAGGGATGGGGTTGATCAAGGCGCAAGCTCGATCAGCAAGCGGCCAGGCCCGCCAGGCGCTGCTGGTTGGCCTGGACAGCCCGGGCGACCAGGGTGGCCAGGGGAAGGGCGCCGAGATCGCCATCGCGGCGGCTGCGCAGGCTGATCGCTCCGGTTTCAGCTTCCTTGGCGCCGATCACACCCAGCACGGGAATCTTCATCTGTTCGCCGTTGCGAATCAGTTTGCCGAGTCGATCACCGCTGCGATCAATCGTGGCCCGCACCCCCTGCTGCACCAGCTGTTGCTGCAGAGATTCGGCATAGGGCATCACCTCATCGGTGACCGGCAGCAAACGAATCTGCTCCGGTGCCAACCAGAACGGGAAATCACCGGCATAGTTTTCGGTCATGATGCCGAAGAAACGTTCCAGCGAGCCAAAGATGGCCCGGTGAATCATGATCGGACGCTGACGACTGCCATCGGCCGCTACATACTCGAGGTTGAAGCGTTCCGGCAGGTTGAAGTCGAGCTGGATCGTGGAGCACTGCCAGAGGCGGCCGATCGCATCTTCGATCTTGAGATCGATCTTGGGGCCGTAGAAGGCGCCACCCCCCTCATCCACCTTGTAGGGCCAGCCCTTGCGCTCGAGGGCCTCGATCAGGCCGCGGGTGGCCAGATCCCAGACGGCATCATCGCCGATCGATTTTTCCGGCCGGGTGGACAGATTGATCTCGTAGTGGCGGAAGTCAAAGGTGCTGAGGATGCGTTCGGTGAGCTGAAGCACCCGCAGGATCTCAGCGCCGATCTGCTCCGGCAGGCAGAACACATGGGCGTCGTCCTGGGTGAAGCCCCGCACCCGCATCAGCCCATGCATCACGCCGGGACGTTCGTAGCGATAGACGGTGCCGAGTTCAGCCCAGCGGATCGGCAGTTCGCGGTAGGAGCGCAGCCGGCTGGCATAGGTGAGCACATGGAAGGGGCAGTTCATCGGCTTGAGCTGGTACTGGCGCTCGTCCACCTGCATCGGCGCGAACATGCTCTCGGCGTAGAAGTCGAGATGGCCTGAAGTGCGCCATAGCTCGATGTCGGCGACATGGGGGGTATAGAGCAGCTCGTAGCCGTCGTCGAAGTGGGCTTGGCGCCAGAAATCCTCGATCAGCAGGCGCATGCGGGCGCCGCGGGGATGCCAGAACACCAGGCCGGCACCGGCTTCATCTTCGATCGAGAACAGGTCCAGGTCAGTGCCCAAGCGGCGATGGTCACGCCGCAGCGCCTCCTGCTTGCGGCGCTGGTATTCGGCCAGTTGCTCGGCCGTTTCCCAGGCCGTGCCATAGATGCGTTGCAGCTGGGCCCGTTTCTCATCGCCGCGCCAGTAGGCACCGGCCACGCTTTCCAGGGCGAAGGCCTTGGGATTGAGCTCACTGGTGTTGGCCACGTGGGGACCGGCGCAGAGATCCCACCAGTCCTCGCCGAGGGTGTAGAGCGTGATCGGCTCCTGCAGGCCAGCCAGGATTTCCAGTTTGTAGGGCTCGTTCTGCTGGCTGATGCGGCGTTCGGCCTCTTCGCGGCTCACCTCGATGCGCTCCAGCGGCAGGCGGGCGCCGATGATCTTCAGCATCTCCTTACGGATCGCCTTGAGATCGGCCTCGGTGAACGGCTCGGGGTTGTCGAAGTCGTAATAAAAGCCGTTCTCGGTCCAGGGGCCGATCGTGACCAGGGCTTGGGGGAACAACCGCTGGACCGCCATGGCCAGCACATGGCTCATCGAATGGCGGATGCGCAGCAAGGCCGGGCTTTCGCTGGTTTTGGGCAGCTGGATCACCGCCGTGCCGCTCTCGTTCGCTGCCGCCTGGGGACCTACGGCAATCGGGGCGCTGGTCACGGAATCACGGGGGCTTGATCGGGACTGGATCCTACGGAGTCGGTTCAGACAGAAGCTGGGCGGCGGCGTGTCACGGCGGCCCCTGTGGCTATGGCCGAGGCGGCCTTGATGGCAGCCTGCCCGCAGACGAGGGCCCTACGGTGAAACCGGCCCCAATCGGCTGCGGTGACCCTTCGTCCTTCTCCCTCCTTCCTGCCCGCCCTGGTGGCTGGAGCCGAACGCCGCAGCGTCGCCGTGAGCTACCTGCTCTGGTGTGGCTCCCTGGTGGGGGTGTGCGGCCTGCAGCGCTTCTACAACCGACGCCCGATCAGTGGCACGGTCTGGCTGCTCACCTTTGGTCTCTGCTTTGTGGGCCAGTTGCTGGATCTGCTGCTGATCCCGGATCTGGTGCAGCGGGCTAACCAGCCCCTGCTGCTGCAAGAGGCCCTCAACGCAGCGGAATCTGCCGCCTTGCCACCGCTGGAGCTCCAGTTGCTGCAGCTGGCGCGCCGTTCGGGGCGCCGCGGCTTCACCATCAACGACGCCCTGCTGGACCTGCAGCTGCCGCGCGAGGCCGACAGCGCCGTGGTGTGCGCTGAGATCGAGCGGTTGCTCCACGGCCAGCTGCTGGATGTGGGTAACGATGAACGCGGCCGGGTGGTCTACCGCGAACCCTGAGCGGCAGGCATCGAGCTCAGGTGCTGGCCAGGAAACCGAGCGCCTGATGCACCCGGTTCAAGGTGACAGCGGCCACGGCATTGGCCCGTTGCCGACCCTGGGCCAGCACTTCGCCCAGATAGCCGGGATCGTCGCGCAACTCGCGGTAGCGCTCCTGCAGCGGGGTAAGGGCGGCTACGGCGGCCTCAGCCAGCAGGGGTTTGAAGGTGCCCCAGCCCATGGAGCCACATTCGCTGGCCGCAGCCGCGCGGCTGCGGCCAGCCAGCAGCGCGTAGAGCCCCAGCAGGTTGTCCGCCTCCGGTCGCTCCGGATTGCCGAACTCCAGGCCCATCTGCGGATCGGTCTTGGCCCGCTTGATCTTGCGTGTGATCAGCTCGGCTGAATCGAGCAAGGTGAGGCGCGATCCCTCATTCGGATCGCTTTTGCTCATCTTGCTGCGGCCATCGGTGAGACTCATCACTCGGGCTCCTTCCTTGAAAATCAGGGGCTGGGGAACCTTCAGAATCGGAATCGGTTCACCATCGCTGCCCCTGGCGCCGAAGCGGGCATTGATGCGCTGCTGGGCGATGTCACGGGCCAATTCCAGATGCTGTTTCTGGTCTTCGCCCACCGGCACCCGATCGGCGTCATAAAGAAGGATGTCGGCCGCCATCAGCACGGGGTAGTCGAGCAGACCAGCGGACACGTCAGCCCCCTGTTTCAGCGCTTTCTCCTTGAACTGAATCATGCGCTCCAGCCAGTTCAACGGCGTGACGCAGTTCAATAGCCAGCAGAGTTCAGCGTGGGCGCTGACCTGGCTCTGGATGAAGATCGTGGACTGCTGCGGATCAATGCCACAGGCCAGGTACAAGGCGGCGGTGCTGAGCGTGTCCTCCGCCAGCCGCGCCGGTTCATGGGGCACCGTGATCGCATGCAGATCGACGACACAGAAAAAGGTGTCGTGGTCGCTCTGCAGAGCGACCCAGTTGCGAATGGCGCCGAGCCAGTTGCCGAGATGAAGGGCGCCGGTGGGTTGGACGCCCGAGAGTACCCGCAGCCGCTCTGTTGGTCTGGCCTCACCGGGAGTGATGGCGCTGGCAACGGGCACTGGCATCGTGGCTGGTTGGTTCAGGCGTCGCCGGAGCTCAGCGCGGCGGCTTCTGCCTCCGGGCTGGCCGCAGAGCTGCTGGCAGCAGGCTGATCCGGGGCCGCCGACTCCTGCTCGGACAGCGTTGAGCTGTCAACCTCATGCAGGTTGGCTTCAGCGCCTGCCGCTTCTGCTCCCGCCAGTTCCGTGTCGGCCGGTTCGGTTCCAGCTGGTTCAGAGGCTTCGAGATCCGCTGCTGGCGTCTCAGCGCTGGCCGGTGCCGGGCGACTGGGTCTGGCGAAGGGATCGATCCGCTGGCTGCGGCCACCGCCGCCAGCCTGGCCGCGTCCCTCGCTGCGACGACCATCCCGATCGCCACTGCCACTGCCGGCGCCACCACCACCACCACCGCCACGGGAGGCCGGAGGGCGTTGGTCGACCTGGGCGCGCTGTTGGTCCACCAGCTCCTGCAGCTGACCCGCTTCCAGCTGCTGGGCCAGGGTGCGCAGCGCAAAGCCGAGCACGGCCACGGTGGAGCGCAGTCCAAAGGCTTCCTGCAAGGCCCTGGCGGCCTGCAGTTCGTTATCGCTCAGGCGGATGCGGAAACCACCGGTATCGCGCTGGCCTCCCTGGGATTGCCCCCCTTGGCGCTGACCGCCTTCGCGGTGTCCGCCCTCGCGCGAACCTCCCTCCCGACGACCGCGTCCCGATTCCTCGGAACCAGCGTTGGTCTGGGGAGTGTTGGTGTCGTCAGCCATGCCCGCAGCACGCATTCAGGCGCAAGTGTGCCGCATC
>CALPNT020000011.1 GCA_943325005.2 Bifidobacterium breve
ACCGTGACCGGCACCACCGCAGCGCCACCTTCGCGGCGTTGCTGCCAAAGCAGCAGGGGATGGCGCAGATCCCGCAACTCAAAGGCCGCCTCGGCCGCTGCGGCCAGCTGGGGCCGCACCGCCCCCAGCCAGGCTCCGTAGCGAGCCCGGGCCAGGCCCGCATCGAGGCGCACCAGCACCCGCTGCAGCTGTTCCAGGGACGGGGCCTGCTCCCCCACCAAGCCACTGAGCTCCAGCAGCAGGGCCCGCTCCAGCTCCTGTTCCTGTCCCTGCAGCTCCCGCAGCCGGTTGCCCAGGGCAATCACCGCCTGGGGCTCGATGAACACGGTGCTGCCGGAGGCGGAACTGTCGTGCACCAGGCCCCGCACCTGGGAGGCCGCGCCGGCCTTCACCGCCAGCACCGGCCGGCCGCTGCGTTCGGCCACCACGGTGTCCTGCAGCAAGGGCCCATAGCGGCGCAGCAACTCCTGCAGGCGCTCGCGCCGTTCCGAGCGCACCGCCAGCGACTGACGCCGCAAACCCGCCAGAGATGCACTGGCGCGATCGGCCACTCGGCCACCCTCCTCCAGGCAGTAATGGAGGCGCTGCTCCAGCTCCGGCAGCGTGCGCAGCTCCGCCACCAGCGCCGTGCAGACCGGCCGCAACTCGGCGTCATCGATCTGCCGCCGCAACCGCCGCGCCGCCGCCAGGGTGCCGGCCAGGGCCAGCAGTTCTTCACCGCCAGCGCAGCCGCCCTTGGCACAGAGGCTCACGGTGGCCGCGATGTCCGCCGCCCCCTGAAAGCTCAGGCCCCCCTCCACCAGGCCATCGAGGCCCAGCAACTCGGTGGTTTCGGCCAGCAGCGTTTCACTGCTCTGGCGATCGACCGGCAGGGGCAACAGGCGGCACTGGCGCTCGCCGGCACCGGTGCTGGCGAAGCTGGCCAGGTGCTCCGCCAGCCGGGGCCACTCCAGCAAGGCCAGGGTCTCCTGCTCAATCGCCGGCTCGTTGCTGTGCTCGCCATCACGCGGCCGGGCAGGTCCTGGGATGAACCTGGGCGCCCGTGAGCCCGAGGCCGCCACAACAGCGGCCGGGGGCTGGTGGGCGAGTGAATCCGGGGTCCGAAGCATGGGCGCCACTGACTCAGGCACCACTGCCTCAACCACCACTGACACCAGCGGCGCGGACTCCAGCAGCGGCGGAGTGGCGCTCCCCGCTGCAGGCACAATCACGGGCTCTTCCCTGGACGGATCCACGGCGATGTCCAGGGAAGAGCCACTGGATCCGTCCAGGGGCCTCTCTCTCGAGCCAGGCACTGCGACGAACGCCTGATTCACGCGGCCCCAGGCCCAGCAGGCGGCTGCAATGGCTCAATCAACTCAGCTGCAGGCAGCGGCCGCCATGGCGGGATCGCTGCTTCGCCCACATTCGAGGGAATCCCGACGGCCGGCTCATAGAGCAGCTCCAGCCAGTTGCCTTCCGGATCCTTCAGATAGAAGGAGGCCGTGCCATCGCGATGGTCATGCACCGGCCCGACGCTGTGCCCATCAGCCTCAAGCTGGTCGTGCACCCGATCCACCTCGCAGCGCTCGGCGTAGTGGAAAGCGAAGTGAGGGCCCGCAGCGGTGTAGGCGGGGCTCAGCAGGGCGATGCCATCGCCATTGGCCGGCGATTGCAGATAAGCCCAGTCCTCCGCATCCCAAGTGAGCCGCAGCCCGAGCGCCTGGTAAAAGGCCTTGGCGCGGTCCATGTCCTGCACCCGCACCGCCACATGACCCAACCGGCTCATTGCCATCTCCGCCGCCTCATCGCTGCAGCCATTCAAGCGGTTCCGATCGCGCCACCGGCGCCGGTGGCGCCAACCGACGGAGCAGCGGCCTCGCCACCGCTGCCAGCGCTGCCGCCGCCACCGCCAGCCAGCGCCTCCTGCAGCGCCACCACCAGCAGCAACCAGAGGCTGCCGACCAGGGTGAACAGGGGATAGGTGAGCGGCGGCTGGGGAATCACGAATGGCAGCAGGGCAAGGCCAAGGGCTGGAGGGAAAGGCAGCCGCAGCAGCCGCAGCAGCGCCAGGGTGGCCAGCACCGCCAGGAAGGCGGCCGCCGGCACCACCCCCAGGGTCTTCACCAAGGCCAGCCCCACCAGGGCGGCGCCGTTGATGGCCACCAGCACGCCGCCGTAGCGACCGCGCCAGGGACAGTGCTGCCGGTGCACGATCATCTCGAAGGCGATCACCAGCAGCGGCGGGAACAGCACCAACGGCGAACCGATCCACTCCACCAGCAGCAGCGCCCCGACCAGAAATCCCCCAAACGGCAGCGCCCAGGCCCGCAGGGGTGGCAGACCGGACCGGGGCGGGGTGGCAGCGGTTTCAGCCGCAGGCAGCGAGGGGGCTGGCTCCCGGCTCCAGTGCCTGCGCAACACGAGGAACAGGGCCAGGGCGCCGATGCCGATCAGGATCGAGAAGGGGTACGCCCAGGTGCGGATCTCCAGCGCCAACGGCAGCAGACCAGCCGAGAGGGCCGGCACGATCGGCGACCGCAAGGCCGCGATCACCAGCAGCGTAAGGCCCACATCCAGCAGCACGGCCGGCAGGCCGTAGGCCAGGTGCCGGGTGATCCACAGCCCCTGCACCGCCGCCAGGAAAGGGGTGAGCAGCAGCAGCGCCGGCGAACGCGCCCAAGGATGGCGGGGATTCGAGCAAATCACCCAGCCCAAGGCCCCGAGCTCGGGAAAGAGCACATAGGGCATGCGGCTGAGGTTGGCGATCACCGTGATCAGTGCCAGGAAGGCCGCGATCGCCAGAGCAGCGCGGCCTCGCTTCAGCCAGCCTTCAACCACTGGGCCGCATCGCAGGCGTGATAAGTGAGGATCAGATCGGCACCGGCCCGGCGGAAACACAGCAAGGTTTCCAGCACGATCGCCCGCTCATCGATCCAGCCCCGCTCGGCGGCAGCTTTCACCATGGAATATTCACCGCTGACGTTATAAGCAGCGATCGGCAGCTCCGATTCACCGCGCAGACGATGGATGATATCGAGATAAGCCAGGCCAGGCTTGACCATCAGGATGTCAGCCCCTTCCTGCTCATCGAGCAGGGCCTCGGTGAGGGCTTCGCGGCCGTTGGCCACATCCATCTGATAGGTGCTCTTGTCCTTGGGAATCGGCTTGCCGGAAATGGTTCGCGGTGCCGAATCAAGGGCTTCGCGGAAGGGGCCGTAGTAGGCAGAAGCGTATTTGGCGGTATAGCTGATGATTCCCACATGCTCAAAGCCCTCCTCATCCAGGCTTTCACGGATGGCCGCAACACGGCCATCCATCATGTCGCTGGGGCCGATCAGATCAGCGCCGGCACGGGCCTGGGCCACGGCCTGGCGGCAGAGAATCTCCACCGTTTCGTCGTTGAGCACCACCCCATCGTCCGAGACGATGCCGTCATGGCCGTCGCAGGAATAGGGATCCAGGGCCACGTCGGTCATGATTGCCATGCCGGGGTGAACCTCCTTGAGCAGGCGGATCGCCCGCGGAATCAGGCCATGCTCGTTGAAGCACTCGGCGCCATCCTCACTTTTGAGCCCATCGGCCACCTTGGGGAACAGCACCACGCAGCGAATGCCGAGATCCCAGGCGCGGCCCACCTCATCCACCAGGCCCTCCAGGCTCCAGCGGCTGGATCCGGGCATGGCGCCGATCGGCTCATTCGTGGCGCCCTCATGCACGAACAGCGGATAGATGAAGTCGGTGGGGGCAAGGTGATGCTCCCGCACCAGCGCCCGCAGCGCCGGAGTCCGCCGCAACCGGCGCGGACGGTAAGTGAGATCCATGGGAAAGGGTGATTTAAGGAGGATCCTAGGGATCAGACCGGCGGCGGATCAGAGCCGGGCGGCGGCGATCCAGCCCTGGCGGGGATCAGCGCTGCGGGCCTGGCGCAGCTCCTCCAGCAGCTGTCGCTCGCGGTCGCTGAGGCTGTCCGGCAGCTTCAGGATCGGCGTGAGCAGCAGATCGCCGCGGCTCTCCTTCAGCGGCCAGCCCTTGCCCTTGAGCCGCAGGCTGCGGCCCAGGCTCATGCCGGGCGGCACCTGCACGGTGGCCTCGCCATCCGGGGTGGCCACTCGCACCTCCCCGCCGAGGGCCAGCTCATCGAGGCTCAGCGGCAGCTCGGCGCGCAGTTGATCCCCATCCAACCGCCAGACGGGATGGGACTGGAGCTTGAGGGTGAGATAGAGGTCACCGCGGCGACCCGTGCCGGGCTGGAGATTGCCCTTGCCCTTGAGCCGCAGGCGGCTGCCGTCCTTCACCCCGGCCGGAATGCGCACCTGCACCCGTTCCTCGTTGACAGCCAGGGTGCGCTCGCAGCCGCGAAAGGCATCGCCGAGCGGCAGGTTGATGCTGGCTTCGGCATCAAGATCAATCGGGACGCCACGGCCACCAGCGCCGGGCCCGGCAAAGCCGCCGGGGAAGCCGGAGCCGAAACCGCCAGGCGCGCCGCCGAAGCGGCCGAGCAGATCGTTGACGAAGTCGTCGAAATTGCCGTAGCGGCCGAAATCAACATCAGCTCCGGCGGAACCACCGGCGCTGCCCATCTGATTCCAATACTGGCCGAATTGCTCATAGCGCCGGCGCTTATCAGGATCGGAGAGGACTTCATAGGCCTCGCTGATTTCTTTAAAACGGGCCTCCGCCCCCTGGTCACCGGGGTTGACATCCGGATGGCATTGACGGGCAAGCTTGCGGAACGACCGCTTGATCGTGTCGGCATCAGCGCCACGCTCGACACCGAGCACCTTGAAATAGTCGCGGTAGCCGTTGACGCTCATCAGCCGGGACTCTGTGGTTGCATTGTCTCAGCCGCTGGGGACCAGCGAGGCCGCCAGCAGGGGCGGAAGGCCGTACGCCAGCAACCTTCCTAGATTTCGACCAATTCCCAGCTGCAGATCCGCCTTGATGGCCCCCTTCCTCCGTCCCGGACATTTCCTGTTGTTCGCGGCGCTCGTACCGCTGCTGGGATGGGCCAGCCCAGTGCGGGCCGGCAACCCAGCCGCGGTCCTCACCCCCTCCCAAGCGGCCGCCGAGCCCAGCGGCCCGAGCACCACCCCCAGCCTGGGGCAGGCGCTCAAAGCCTCCACCCCGGAGCAGATCGCCCTCGCCGAGCACCTGCGCCAGCAAGGGGTGATTTTCTACGGCGCCTATTGGTGCACCCACTGCTTCCGCCAGAAGAACCTCTTCGGCCAGCAGGCCGGGGATCGGTTGCTCTATGTGGAATGCGCCAAAGATCAGGCTGGAGCTGACAAGTGCACTGCCGCCAAAGTTCAGGCCTATCCCACCTGGGTGCATGGCCCTGAACGGCGCGAAGGGATGCAGAGCCTGGAGGAACTGGCCGTCTGGAGTGGCTTTGTGGGCTTCGGGAACAGCGCCAGCCAGTCCCATGCCCTTCCAGCCAGCACCAAACTGAGCACACCCTGAACGGATGGCACCTGGTCGCGGCGGGCCTGGAGCTCAGCTCAACCCTTGATGTTCAGGCCACCCTGCTCCGAGTTCCAGGAGCAACTGATCCGAAAACGAGTTAAAAAAGCTTGGCTGGAGACCATGAGAAGGGGCCCTTCCAGGCCCCATGGATCATTTGGGTGACAAGGCTGATCTCACCCCGTCTCCGTTAAGAGTGTCAGGCAGCCACAGGGGCGGCTTGACGGGAGAAACGAACGATGTTGTTCGCTGTTACGGGTTTGCTCTTACCGAGCAGGCTTCAGTCACCCTCCTTATGCCCCGTCGAAACCATTGCAGCCCCGGAATGCCCAGCCGGCCGCAGCCGGAGGTGGGGGAATGGAGCTGAGCGGAATCGAACCGCTGTCCGAAACACTGGTGTGAGCCACCTAGTCGGCCCGAAAGCCGACCCTTGGAGTATGGCACCGGTGCTCAGTGATGGGGTCGCCCCGGCCGGGTGGGCATCCCCGAACCACGGATGGGGGGACTTGATGGCCGGCCAGGTATGTCCTTGCCCATGGAACCGCGCGTTCTCGCTGGATTGCGGCAACCCCCGGATCGGGCGCGGGCTCCATCTCAGAGCGCTTGCACCGGTGGCCTGAGCTCCAGGGCGTTGGCGGCCTTGGTCAACGCCCGATCCAACGTGGCGAAGCGGGCGCAACCCTCACTGCGCAACAGATGCAGGGCAGCGGCCAGCGCCTCCCCCAGCTGCTGATCCGGTGCGGCCGGATCAGCAGCTGATCACTCCGCCAACCCCCTCTATTGCGGCGGCCGCTCCGCTCCCGGATGCTTCCTCTCGATCGCCGCAGCGCCTTCGCCCGCCACACCCAGGGGCTGGCCCAGGCCCTCGAGAGCCTGGTGCCCCGCTCGCCCTGCTGGCCGGTGCCCTTCCCCTGGCGCTGGCCCATCCGGTGTGGTGGCTGCGGCTCTCCGATGCCGCCGTCAATCTCGCCCCGGCGCTGCTGCTGGCCGTGATCCTAGTGAAACCGGGGCCGCCAGCTTGCGCACCCGCCTGATCGCCAGTGGCTCCGAATCCGAACGACGCCGCCTGCTGGCTGCAAGCAACCCAGGGCCGTTGCCTGTCCTCTCGGCGCAATCCCTGGCCGAGCAGAAGCAGCAGCTCAGCGAAGCGATCGCCATCAACGAGCCGGCGAGCACTGGCCCCGGATCGAAGCGGCACAGTGGGGAGATGAGTCTCCCCGCCCCAGCCCCCGCCAGCTTCGAGGTCATCGCCGTGGTGCCCCCCGGCCTGGAGGAGGTGGCCGCGGCCGAACTCCAGGCCCTGGGAGCGGAAGCCGTGCGCCCGCTGCGGCGAGCGGTGTCCCTGCGTACGGACCTGGCCGGCTTCTACCGCCTACACCTGCGGGCCCGCCTGCCCTTTCGCTTCCTGCGTCAGCTGGACCGCTTCCCTTGCCCCGATCGAGTGGCCCTGTATCGGGGTGTCCAGAACGCCGCCGACTGGGCCAGCTGGCTAGCGCCGGACACCAGCTTCCGTGTCGATGCCAGTGGCGGCAGCCGGGAGCTGAGCCATAGCCACTACAGCGCCCTGCAGGTGAAAAACGCCCTGGTGGACTGGCAGCGCCAGCACTGGGGCGAGCGTTCCTCCGTCGATCTGGATGACCCGGATCTGAGCCTGCACCTGCACCTGAGTCCCGGCGGCGGCCCCCGCCGCCAAGCCCGGGGCGACCACGAAGCCATGGCGGTGCTCAGCCTTGATGGCGGCGGCGCCAGCCTGCACCGCCGCGGCTACCGAGCCGCCATGGGCCTGGCTCCCCTCAAGGAAAACCTGGCCGCCGGTCTGATCGCCCTCAGCGGCTGGGATGGCAGCGTGCCGCTATGCGATCCACTCTGCGGTTCGGGCACCCTGTTGATCGAGGCCGCCGCCATGGCCCTGGGTCGGGCCCCGGGCTTCTGGCAGGAGGCCGATGGCCACAGCCGACCGCGTCCCTTCGCGCTGCAGCGTTGGCCCGATTTCGACCCGCTCCTGTGGCAGCAGGAAGTGGCCGCCGCCCGGGAGCTGGAGCGCCACACCCTGGCCTCTGGCCTCCCGCTGGCGCCCGTGATCGGCATGGAGCGCGATCCGGCGGTGCTGGCCCAGGCCCAGGCCAATGTGAGCTCCGCCGGCCTGGCGCCGTGGATCAGCCTGCACCAGGGCGACGCCCGCGATTTCGAGCCGCCGGAGCAGCCCGGGATTTTGGTCTGCAACCCGCCCTATGGCGAACGGCTGGGGGAAGGGGAGGATCTCGAGCAGCTCTACGCCGATCTGGGCCGGATGCTGAAGCAGCGCTGCGGTGGCTGGACCCTGTGGCTGCTGAGCGGCAATCCCGAACTCACCGGCGCTCTGAAGATGAAAGCCAGCCGCAAGGTGCCGGTGAGCAATGGCGGCCTCGACTGCCGCTGGTTGAAGTATGAAATCCACTGATCCGGCGATCGTTTCGAGGCACGCCAGGCCCTGGGAATCCGTCCCATCCAGGCCCGACACCGCCGAGATCCGGCGCTTCCAACGGCCCTGAGCGGCCCCCCTGACCTGTGCCCCCCTGAGCTGACAGATCCCTTCAGGAGCGCCCCGTCAACGCCCGGGTGGTGCGGGCCAGGCCGGCGGTGGTTTCGGGCAGGTAGGGGCCCTTGAGCATCTGCCCGCCGAGGCGCAGGCACAGGCCCGACAGCACCAGATCGATCGCCGCCACCGCGGCGGTGGCGGCCAGCCAGCCGAGGCCGAAGCGCTCATGCAGCCAGAACAGCAGCACCACCTGGGCTGCCACCAGCGCCAGGGTCAGCAGCGTCAGCCCCATGCCCAGAAAGACGCCACCGCCGATCAGGCGGCGCTTCTCCTTGCTGGCTTCCTGCATGGCGAGACGGACATGCACGTCCATCACCGACGCCATCAGCGCCGTGACCTTGCCGAAGGAGGAGCGACTCATGCCGAACGCCGGCCGGAGGAGAGCAACAGTCCCACCAGCAGCCCCACACCGGCGGCGATGCCGATCGCCAGCAGGGGCTTCTCGCGCACCGGCTTCTCGATCCGCGGCCGCAGGGTGGTGTTGAGCTCATCGAGCAGACCTTCGAGCTGTTCCTCCAGCGGCCGCAGCCCATCAGCCACCTGGCCCGCCTGCTCGGTGGTGACCTGGAGAAGATCGAGCAGCTGCTGCCGAACTCCGATCGCCGTCAGGCCCGTCTGGCGGCTGATCACCTCAGCGACCGTATCGAGGCTGCCGCGGGTGGCCTCGAGGGTGTGGCGGGCCACCTCGGGCCATTGGCGCTGAATCCGCGGCAACAGCGAGTCGAAGCGCTCGCGGAACACCCCCAGCACCGGCGCCGCCACTGTCTGCTCCCCATCCCGGCCGGAAGCGTCACGGCTTCGTGACTCAGGGGCTTGCGACTCCCCACCCAGGGCATCCCTGCCGAGCGAAGCAGGACTGCCTGACTCAGCACCGTTCGGGGCTGGGAAGGCAGAGGGGGCGCTGATCTCCGGGTCCATGGCGTCTGGGCTGGCAGGGCGAGGGATCGGCGCAGCCGCATCACCTCAACCTAGATAGGGGTCTTGGCAGCGTCACCTGCTTCGGTAAAATCCGCGAGCTCGGCGGGCGGGCCTGTTGGTTCACATCAAGCAGGTTTCGTTCAGCCACTTCAAGTCCTTCGGTGGATCGGTCACGATCCCCCTGGAGAGCGGCTTCACGGTGGTCACCGGCCCCAACGGCTCCGGCAAGAGCAACATCCTGGATGGGGTGCTCTTCTGCCTGGGTCTGGCCAGCAGCCGCGGCATGCGGGCTGAACGGCTGCCAGACCTGGTCAACTCCGCTGTGCTGCGCGACGGCAAGGCGGCCGAAACCACCGTCACCGTGCACTTTGATCTGGGCGACTGGCAGCCCGATGAGGCCGAAGCTGGCCTGGAGGCACCCCAGGAAGGGCCCTGGATCCAGCCGGGCCAGCGGCAATGGAGTGTCACCCGCCGGCTGCGGGTGGCACCGGGTGGCACCTACAGCAGCAACTACAGCGCCGATGGCGTGCCCTGCAACCTGCAGCAGCTGCAGACCCAGCTGCGTCGGCTGCGCATCGATCCCGACGGCAGCAACGTGGTGATGCAGGGCGATGTGACCCGCATCGTCTCGATGAGCGCCCGCGACCGCCGCGGCATCATCGATGAACTGGCCGGCGTCGCCCTGTTCGACAGCCGCATCGAGCAGAGCCGCGGCAAGCTCGATGAGGTGCAGGAACGGCAGGAACGCTGTCGCATCGTCGAGCAGGAGCTGCTGGTGGCACGCCAGAAGCTGGAGCGTGATTGCGCCAAGGCCCGCACCTACCAAGAGCTGCGCCAGCGCCTCCACCTTGGCCGCCAGCAGGAACAACTGCTCATCTGTGAAGCGGCCCGGGCGCAACTGGCGCAGGTTCGCAGCCGCCATCAAGCCCTGGGGGTGCAGCAGGAGCAGGAACGCGAGGCGCTCGCCACAGCGGAACTGACTCTGCAGCAAAGCAGCAAGGCCCTTGAAGCCCTGCAGGCGGAGGTGAAGGAACTCGGCGAAGACCAACTGCTGGCGGTGCAAAGCGAACTGGCCGGCCTGGAGGCCGGCGATCGCGAGCTGGCTCGCCAGGCCGAGAAGCACCAGCTCGATGCGGAGGCCCTGCAGCGCCAACGCCTGGAACTGCAGCGGCACCAGGGCGAACTGCACCGCCAGCGGCAGGAGCTGGCGGCGGCCGATGACAGCGCCGCCCTTGAACAGGCCGAACTGGCTTGCCGCAGCGCCGAGGCCGCCGTGGAGCTGTCGCGGCGACGCCTGGGGGAAGTAGCCGATCGCTCCGGCACCTGGCTCGAAGCCCAGCAACGCCGCAGCCGCGAACGGCAGGAGCTGCAGGAACAGCTGGGTCCCCTGCTGGCCGAACGGCAGCAGCTGGAGGAGCGGCTGCGCCAGGGCGAAGCCCGCCAGGCCGAACTCAACAGCGAACAGCAGCAGGAGGGCAGCGCCCACCAGGACGCCGAGCAACGGCGGCAGGCCCTGGCCGGCGAGGAACAGCTGCTGCAGGAATCCCTGCGGCGGGAGCAGACCCAGGTGCAGGAACTGGCGGAGGCCCTGGCCCTGCAGCAGCGCACCCGCAGCCGCCTGGAACAGGAGCAGACCAGCCTGGAGCGCGACATCGCCCGGCTCGACAGCCGCCGCGAAACCCTGCAGGAAAGCCGCGGCACCGGTGCCCTGCGGGTATTGCTGGAGTCGGGACTGGAGGGCATCCACGGCCCCGTGGCCCAGCTGGGGGAGGTGGAGGAGCTGCACCGGATCGCCCTGGAGGTGGCCGCCGGCGGCCGCCTGGCCCAGGTGGTGGTTGAGGACGACCGCATCGCCGCCCGTGCGATTGAGCTGCTCAAGAGCCGGCGGGCCGGCCGGCTCACCTTCCTGCCGCTCAACAAGATCCGCGGTGGTTCCGGCTCAACCCCATCCCAGAGCCGTGGCGCCGCCCTGCAGCGCGGGGGAGGTGCCGGGGCAACTGGAGGGGCGGGGGGGGCTGGGCTGGTGGGCCGGGCCGTCGATCTGCTGCGCTACGAGCCGGTCTATGGCGAGGTGTTCCGCTACGTCTTCGGTGACACGCTGGTGTTTGCCGATCTGGCCAGCGCCCGCCAGGAACTGGGCCGCTGCCGGGCGGTGACCCTCGAAGGCGAACTGCTGGAGAAAAGCGGTGCCATGACCGGCGGCAGCCTGCAGCAACGCTCGGGTCAGCTGGGCTTTGGCAGCAGCAGCGACAACGACGAGGCCGAACCGTTGCGGCGCCGGCTGCTGGAGCTGGGCGAAAGCCTGCTGGCCTGCCGCCGTCGCGAGGCCGAACTGATCCAGGCCCTCGAGCAGGCCAGACCGCGGTTGCAGGAGCAGCAACGCCGCCAGGCGGCGGTGGAGGCTGAAGGCAAAGCCGCCCAGCGGGCCCTCGATCCCCAGCTGCAGCGCCGCCGCCAGCTGGAAACCAGACTGCAACAACTGGGCGCCCATCAACAGAGCGACAGCCGCCGCCTGCAGGAGCTCAACAGCGTGAGCACGCCGCTGCAGGCGGCCCTGTTGGCGCTGGAGCTGGCCGAAGCCGAAGCCAGCGGCAATGCGGACAGCGCCCATTGGCAAAGCCTGCAGAGCGAGCTGGAAAGCGCCGACCGGGCCCTGAGTGAGGCGCGGCAGAACCGTGACAACCTGCTGGCGGCCAAACGGGAGCGCGCCCTCAGCAGCGAGCGACTGGGCAGCCAGCTGGAGGCCCTCAGCGGCGATGAACGGCGCCTGGTGCAGGCCGTCAACACCCTGGTGGCCGAACGGCAACAGTGGAAGGAACGGCAACAGGCCGACCAGCAACGCCGCCAGGAGCTTGAGGCCCGTCAAAACGAACTCAGCACCCGCTTCGGCGAACGGCGCCGCGCCCGCGATGCGGCGGAGGCCGAAACG
The DNA here is from genome assembly GCA_943325005.2 of Bifidobacterium breve. GTDB lineage: Bacteria > Cyanobacteriota > Cyanobacteriia > PCC-6307 > Cyanobiaceae > Cyanobium. The sequence continues at coordinate 11,868 of CALPNT020000011.1, forward strand.
GGGCGTCAGCGCCAGGCACTGCAGCAGCGGCAATGGGAGTTGCAGCGGCTGGGAGAGGAACGGCTGGCCCTCGAGGAGGAGCGCCGCAGCCAGAGCCTGCGGCTGGAGCAGCTGGAGCGGGAATTGCCCGATCCCCTGCCTGAGCTGCCCGACGAACTGCGCCAGGCGGGCCTGGCCGCCCTGCAGGAGGAGCTGCGCCGTCTGCAGCAGCGGATGGAAGCCCTCGAACCGGTCAACATGCTGGCCCTTGAGGAGCTGGAACAACTGGAGCTCCGCCTGGCCGACCTCGAGGAACGGCTTGAGGTGCTCAGCAAGGAACGGGAGGAACTGCTGCTGCGCATCGAAACGGTCGCCACCCTGCGCCAGGAAGCCTTCCTGGAGGCCTTCCGGGCCGTCGATGGCCACTTCCGCACGATCTTTGCCGGCCTCTCCGATGGCGAAGGCCATCTGCAGCTGGAGAACCCGGAACAACCCCTGGAGGGTGGACTGACCCTGGTGGCCCATCCCAAGGGCAAGGCGGTGCGGCGCCTGGCCTCGATGTCCGGCGGCGAGAAATCGCTCACCGCCCTCAGCTTCCTGTTCGCCCTGCAGCGCTTCCGACCCTCGCCCTTCTATGCCCTCGACGAGGTCGACAGCTTCCTTGATGGCGTGAACGTGGAGCGATTGGCGGCCCTGATCGCTAGCCAGGCCGACGACGCCCAGTTCATGGTGGTGAGCCACCGCCGGCCGATGATCGCTGCCGCCACCCGCACGATCGGGGTCACCCAGGCCCGCGGCGCCCACACCCAGGTGGTCGGATTGCCGCCGGCAGCCTGAATGGCGGGGTGGTTCACAATGGATCGACTGGTGCCCGTGACTTGAGCTCTTCCATCCCGCCGGCGACCGATCCGAACGCAGCCGCACCGAGTGATCGACTCTGGTTGCGCTCCGAGCTGATGGGCACCCAGGTGATCACCCGCGACACCGGCCGTCGGCTCGGGGTGGTGGGTGAAGTGGTGGTGGATATCGACCGGCGCGAAGTGGTGGCGCTGGGGTTGCGGGACAACCCCCTCACCCGCTTCCTGCCGGGGCTCCCCCGCTGGATGCCGCTGGAGAGCATCCGCCAGGTGGGTGATGTGATTCTGGTGGATTCGGCCGATTCGCTCTCGGAGGGCTTCAACCCCGAGCGCTACAGCAAGGTGATCAACTGCCAGGTGATCACCGAATCGGGGGCCCAGCTCGGCCGGGTGCTGGGCTTCAGCTTCGACATCGAAACCGGCGAGCTCACCACCCTGGTGATCGGTGCTCTGGGCGTGCCCCTGCTAGGCGAAGGGGTGCTGAGCACCTGGGAACTGGCCGTGGGCGAAATCGTCAGCAGTGGCACCGATCGCATCATTGTTTACGAGGGAGCCGAAGAAAAACTCAAGCAACTCGGCACTGGGCTGCTCGAAAAACTCGGCATCGGCGGCGGCAGCTGGGAGCAGGAGGAACGGGAGCGATTCCGCAGCGGCGTGGTGCCGGCTGAAAACCAGCTGCCGGCGGGCCAGCCCAGCACCACCGAACAACGCCGCATCCAGCCGGCCACCACGCGAGCTGTGGTCAACGAGAACGAACTCGACTACCTCGAACTGGAGGATCGGCGCGAGCGCCAGCCCCTGCGTCAGCGCCGCTATCTCGATGACGATCTGGACGGCCCCGATCCCAGCCGCCGAGACCCGGAACGTGGGGACTTCAGCCGTGGCGACTTCGAGCCCGGCGATTTTGAGCGGTCCGATCGTGAACGGCCCGATTTTGAACGGCGTGAACGCGAACCGCGTGATTTGGATCGGCGTGATTCAGGGCGAAGCAACGTCGCTGGCCCGGAGCCGCAGCGCTTCGAACGGCAGCGGCGCGATCTGGATTTACCGGCTCGGGATCCGGATCGAAACCGGGATCCGGATGACTTCGATCGCCGCGGCAGCGAACCCCTGCCCCGGCTTCGCCGGCGCGAGGAGGATCCGGCCGAGCGCCTCGAGGCTCCCCGCTGGCGTGATCAGGAGCCCGGGGGCGAATGGCTTGAGGACAGCGAGCCCCGCAACCGAAGTGGTCCATCAGCCCGGGACGAATGGTCCCGGGAACGCCGCTCTCTGGACCCAGAGCGCCCCAGCCCAGGGGGATCAAGAGCGGAAATCCCGCCTGGCGACGACACCGTTCAACCAGCCCGCAGACCCCTGGCCGCCGAGCCCAGGAGCCAGCGCGGCAGCACCGATTTAGATCCGATCGACGTGGAACCCGAAGTGCTCGACGACCCCTGGTGACCCAACGTTGGCCGGCGCCGCGATCTCAACGGGGCTGGAAATCGAGGGAGGCGGAGTTGACGCAGTAGCGCTGACCCGTTGGTGCCGGACCGTCGTTGAAGACATGCCCGAGGTGGGCGTCACAGGCGCTGCAGCGGATCTCCGTGCGCACCATGCCATGGCTGGAATCGGTGATCGTGGTGATCGAGCCCTGACGGACCCCATCCCAGAAGCTGGGCCAGCCGGTGCCTGAATCGAACTTGGTGGCGGAGCTGAACAACTCGGCACCGCAGCAGACGCAGTGATAGAGGCCGGCATCCTTGCTCTTCCAGTAAGCCCCGCTGAAGGCCCGCTCGGTGCCGCCCTGGCGCGCCACACGAAACTGCTCGGGCGTCAGCTTCTGGCGCCATTCCTCCTCGTTGGCGCCGCGGGCCAGCCCGCTGGCGATACCGCAGGCGGAAGCAGCACCAGCTTCAGGGCCAGGGACGCTGGACTCAGCGGTGATCTCGCGGGCGTCGCTGTCCTGCATGGTGGAAGCACTCTCGGGACGGATGGTCCGGCGATGCTAACCAGCCTGGTCAGCCAGGATCAGCTCCGGCGACAGGATGGGCCAGCGTTGCGCTTCCGGCAGCGGCTCGACGGCAGAACGATGGCCCCAGGAAGGCCTCAGGACAGCTCCTGATCCGCTACGGCCACCTGGGGCGTGATCGGAAGCAGAGCAGTTTCCAACCGGGAGGTCTTGGGCCGCGAGGAGAGCGGCAACAGCTCCTGCACCATGGCCGCCAGGGCGGCGACGGCGCCGGGCCGCCCCCGCAAGCTGCGTAGATCGTTGCGCATGCCTGCCAGCCGCTCTGGATGGGCCAGCCAATCCGCGGCCTCGGCCGCAATCGTCGCTGGCTGAATCGCCCCCACCCGCTCGGGCACCACGGCCCTGCCCGCCGAGATGTTGGGCCAGGCCAGATAGCCCCGATGCCGCATCCGCCAGGCGGTGAGAGCCACCCCCAGCAGACGGCGCAACAGGGGTAGGCGGGCCAGCAGCCCCAGCCAGCCATCCCAGGCCTGCATCACGTGCAGATGCTGGGTGGGCACCAGCACGATCATCGGCAGCCCCAGGGCGCCGAGCTCGGCGGTGTTGGCCCCCACGGTGGTGAGCGCCAGACGGCACTGGCTCAGGGCTCCGTGGGCCGGATGCTCCTGGTGTAAGTGAATCTCCGTGCCGGCGGCGGTCAGCAACAGCTCGCCGCTGCGGCTGGGCACGCCGGCGGTGTAGTGGCCAGCCACCGGGTTAGCAGGCCCCGCATAGGCGAGCAACTCCGCCACCGAGGTGGTAGGCGCCACCGGCAGCAGAAAGCGGCAGCCGGGACGCAAAGCCGCCAGGCGGTCGGCCGTCTCCAGCAGGAACGGCACGCCCACCTGCAGCTTGGCCCGCTTCGATCCAGGCAGCAGGGCCACCCATTCGCCGGCGGGCAAAGGGGCGGCCTGGCGCGCCGACTCGGAGAGATCGGCCATCAGATCGCCCACTTCCTGGGATCGCCGCCGCCAGCGCTTACCCAGCCGGGCCGCCGCCACCGGTCCCATCACCGCGATGCGATCGTTCCAGCGGGGCCAGCGCGCCACCCACTCGGCATAGGTGAGGTGGCGATAGCCCAGCCGCGCCGAGAGCAGCACGCTCCAGAACTGATCGCCGCCGAGGAACACCACCACCCCCTGTCGGGGCCAAGGGCCATGGCGGGCGGGGCGCAGCAGCATCCACCAGAAGCGCGCCGCCGGCAGCACCTGTTCAAACAGATCCCAGCGCCGGGCCACCCGATCCTCCTGACCGGTGGCATTCGGACAGGGCACCAGCACCAGCCGCAACGTGACCGGCGCCTGCGGCTGGCGCGGTCGCAGAGGCAGCTGGCCGTGGAGCCGCTCAGCCACGGGCCTCACCCAAGTGCTGAGTTCACCGGGTCCGTTGCTGACCAGGACAATCGCCGACTCCAGACCAGCCCCCTGAGAGAGCACCTGTGGGGCGACAGGATGGGGGCCCGTGAGCGAGAACTGGCCTGACTCCTGGCCCACTTGGGGGAAAATAAGAATGCGGATGGCGAGACTTGAACTCGCAAGGCCGAAGCCACACGCCCCTCAAACGTGCGTGTCTACCAATTCCACCACATCCGCGTGGTTACGGCCTGATGCCGCATGGTTACGGCCTGAGGCCGTGGGGTTACGGCGCAAGCCGCAGGTTCAAGGCCGAGGCCGTTCGCCTCCAGCAATATACCCATCGCCCGCTCACGGCCAGCCCGGCAGGCTCAGCGCCAGCCGCTCCCACGGCCTGATCCCGCTCCGCCCTGCAGCCTCTGTCGCGGCGGTTCGCCCTTGATGGCGGACCGCCGCGACCACAGCCTCCCGGCACCGAAGGGCCCTGGCCTGGCGTTCTCGACACCAGGCTGGGGTTGCCGCCAAACCGGATCACCAGCTGGATCGATCTGCTGCCGCGCCTGGTCTTGCGCTGCCCTGGCGGCTGGAGAAGCGCGAGTGAGCGCTGATACAGTCCCTCACCGGCCCGCCCCGGTCCCCGCCGCCCCGCCCGGATGCCCATCGGCAAACTGCTGATCGCCAACCGTGGCGAAATCGCCCTGCGCATCCTGCGCAGCTGTCGAGAATTGGGCATCGCCACGGTGGCGGTGTACAGCACGGTGGATCGCAATGCCCTGCACGTGCAACTGGCCGACGAGGCTGTGTGCGTGGGCGAGGCACCCAGCGCCAAGAGCTATCTCAACGTCCCCAACATCCTGGCGGCCGCCACCTCCCGCGGCGCCGATGCCATCCATCCCGGCTACGGCTTCCTGGCGGAGAACGCCGACTTCGCCGAAAAGTGCCACGACCACGGCCTCACCTTCGTCGGTCCGTCGCCCGCCTCGATCCTGGCGATGGGCGACAAATCCACCGCCAAGACCACGATGCAGCGGGTCGGCGTCCCGACCATCCCCGGCAGCGAAGGGCTGCTGGCCACCCCCGCCGAAGCGGCAGCCCTGGCCGGCCAGATGGGCTATCCGGTGATGATCAAGGCCACCGCCGGAGGTGGTGGCCGCGGCATGCGGCTGGTGCCGCGACCCGACCAGCTCGAAAGCCTGTTCAAGGCAGCCCAGGGCGAGGCCGAAGCCGCCTTTGGCAATCCAGGCCTGTACATGGAGAAGTTCATCGACAAGCCCCGCCACGTGGAGGTGCAGGTGCTCGCCGACCGCCACGGCAACGTGGTGCACCTGGGCGAACGGGACTGCTCGATCCAGCGCCGGCACCAGAAGCTGCTGGAGGAGGCCCCAAGCCCCGGCCTCGACCCCGAGATCCGCCGGCGGATGGGCGAAGCGGCCGTAGCCGCCGCCCGCAGCATCGGCTACGAGGGTGCCGGCACCGTGGAGTTTCTGGTGGATCGCCACGGCGGCTTTTACTTCATGGAGATGAACACCCGCATCCAGGTGGAGCATCCGGTCACCGAGATGGTCACCGGCATCGACCTGATCGCCGAGCAGCTGCGCATTGCCGGCGGTGAGCCGATCTCCTTCACCCAGGACGAACTACGGCTCACCGGCCATGCGATCGAATGCCGAATCAACGCCGAAGATCCCCGCCATAACTTCCGCCCTGCCCCAGGCAAAATCACCGGCTGGCTCCCACCGGGAGGCCCCGGCGTGCGTGTCGACAGCCACGTGTACACCGGCTACGAGATTCCCCCCTTCTACGATTCCCTGATCGGCAAGTTGATTGTCTGGGGGGTGGATCGGGATCACGCTCTGCGGCGCCTGCGGCGGGCCCTCTCGGAATGCGCCATCACCGGCATCCCCACCACGATTGAGTTCCATCTCGAATTGTTGGATCGCCCCGAGTTCATCCGCGGCGATGTCCACACCAAGTTTGTCGAGCAGGAAATGCTGCCCCAGCAGGGCTGATCAGGCCAGGGCCTGGGAGCGCAGCAACACCTGGGTGAGCAGGCCCTGCTGGCCCACCAGCAGCTCCCGCAGCAGGCTGATCAGACCCACCCAGACCACGGGCGTCACGTCCACCCCACCGATCGGCTGAATCAGGCGACGGGTGACGGCCAGTAGCGGCTCGGTCGGGGCACCCACCAACCACATCACCCCCTGGCTGAGATCGACGCGGGGATACCAGGTGAGCACAATGCGGAACAGGAACAGCAGGGTCCAGACGGCCAGTCCCAGAGCCAGGGCGAGATGCAGACCTGGCAGCAGGGCCAGCAGCAGGGGGGCCGATGCCGTCACAAAGCTCTAAGCAGATGGACCTGAAGCGTAGGAAGTCGAGGTCGCTGCTTAGGATCACGCCAACGCCTTGCCGCCTCGAAGCGCCATGACCCCATCCCTGGCCAACTTTCTCAGCAGTCTCTTCTGGGGCGCCGTGATCGTGGTCGTGCCCATCAGCATTGCCTTGGTGCTGATCAGCCAGAACGACCAGCTGGACCGACGCCTCTGAATCCGGCCCCAGCCCTTGGCCCGGTGCGGCTGGTTCCACACCGCCTGACTGCCTAGAGTGGTTCGACGCATCCGCTGCTGAGGGAACCGCCTTGGTCAATGCTTCTCTCAATTGGGCCAGCATCGTTGGCATCGTGCTGGCCGTCGGCGGAGCGTTCCTCTACTTCATGAGGAACTTCAAGCCAGCCTTGGCGCGGGACTACGACGTCTTCTTTGCGGCCGTAGGTCTGCTTTGCGGCGGCATCCTCTTCTTCCAGGGCTGGCGCCTCGATCCGATCTTGCAGTTCGGCCAGTTCCTGCTCGCCGGCACCACCGTCTTCTTCGCCTACGAAAGTGTGCGGCTGCGGGGTGTCACCACCGAACAGGCCCGTCGTTCCTCCTTCTTTGAGGACGAGGAAGCCGCCCCCTTCCGCCCCCGGGGCGGCCTCGGGGGCGGAAGGGACTGGGAGCAAGAGAACGAGCGCTTCGCCGAACCCGAACCGATTCGGCGCCGGATTCCCAACCGCGACGACGAACCCGAAGACTTCTACCGCCCCCGTCGTCCCAGCCGGGCCGCCATCCCCGAACGGGCTGCCAGCCGCGGCAGTGCCGACAGCGACGACTGGGATCGGCCCAGCCGCGAACCGACCGGTGGACGACCCGAACGGGGCAGCGCCAGCCGCGACCCGGAACCCGGCGAGCGTCCCTCGGCCGATGGTCCCGGTCGCTACGCCACGGCCACAGGCCGCAGCAGCAGCGACTTCGGAGCCCGTCGTCGCGATCGCGATGTCAGTCCGGAATCGCGCCGGGGCAGCCGCCCGGTGGCCAGCAGCGACAACCTGCCCCGCTCCAGTCGCCGGCCTGGCGAGGCGGCCGATCGGCCGATCGGTCGCTCCTATGGAGCCGGCGAAGCGATGCCCAAGGGCGTGCCCCAAGGATCACCACTGGGTAATTCCGCCCGGACCACCCCCAAGGCCGGGGTCAGTGATGCCGACTTCTCCCCCCTGGATGGCCAGCCCTCGCGATCCCGACCGACCCCTGCGAGCTCGGCAGCGAACAGCCCGGCCAGCAAGCCCGGCGGTTCAACGCTCGACAACACCTCCCGCTTCGACGACTGAGCTCGCCTGCACCCTGCGCCAGGTGACGCCGGCCCGCGGGTGGTTGCATCGACTGGCCAACTTGATGCTCACAGCCGCCCTGGGGATGACCTTGGTGGGATGCGGCAGCTGGAGCTGGGGCCGTCGCAGCGCCGGTCCCAGCGGCCTGGGGGATGGCCATCGTCAGGATCCAGCCCTGAGTGGCAATGGCCGCGTTCTGGCCAGCATTGTTGAACGGGGAGGCCGGGCAACGGTGATCTTGCAGGAGCAACCTTCCGGTCGCCTGCTGCCGCTTGGGCCGCTGCAACGCCAGCAACCGCACCGCTCTCCGTCTCTGAGTTGGAATGGCCGTTACCTCGCCGTGCTGGTGCAGCAGGGGGGGCGGCGCCTGGCGGTGATCGAAGACCGGGCCACCGGCCGGCTGCAGCGTCTGCCCCTGCCTGCGGACCTGGAGCCCCAGCGGCTGAGCCTGGCCCCGGATGGTCGCCGACTGGCGATTGAAGTGGTCCGGAGCGGACGTTCGGTGGTACAGATGTTTGATCTCGGTAGCCTGCTCGAAGCCGACCTGCCCGGTGGCCTACCGGCCACGGGCGGCGGCTGGAGTGGAGCCGGTTCGACCAGGGACGATGAAGCCGCCTCGCCAGCGCCGCGATGAGGCAGAAGCAGCGCCATCCGGGGCGAGGGGCTCAACAGCGACGGTTCGCGTTGGTCGGTTGCCTCAGCCTGATCGGCCTCAGCCTGGGTGGCTGCCTGGGGGAGATGCCGACCCCGATGGGAGGACTGGATCGCCAGCTGGAGCAGGCTGGCAGCAGCCAGGCGCCGGCCCTGGCCGGCCGTTGGCTCGCCCTGATCGGCGGCCGCGGTGGCCGCGACCAGGTGCTGCTGGTGGATGTGGAGCGGGCCTTGCCGGTGCCACTCCCTGGCCTGAACCGGCCCGATGCCCAGCCCCTCAGCGTGGCCGTGAGTCGGGACGGCAACCGCCTGGCGGTGGTGCGCCAGCTGGACGGGCGCACCGAACTGGTGCTCTACCGCCGCGAGCTAATGGGCCTTGAGACCATTGCCATGCAGCCCGCCGGTGTTCCGAGGCGGGTGAGCCTGCGCGCTGACGGCCACGAGCTGGCGGTGGAAGTGAGTCGTGGTGGCCACTGGCAGATCGACCTGATCGACATCCCCTGAAGTGAACCGGCCGGCGCCTGCCGCGAGGAGCCGATTAAGGCACCAGGCCAGCCCAATGCAGAAAGGTGTCCGCCGTCAGGCTCTCAATCAGCAGCACCGCGGCGAAACCCAGCATGGCGAAACGACCGTTAACCCTCTCGGCGTAGGCACTCCAGCCGAAGGCCGGCACGTCATTGGTGGTGGCACTGGTGGCCCTTGCGGGCGACTGACGTTGCCCTGGGCCCGGACGCTCTGCTTCAGCTGGACCCTCACCCTCAGGGGCGACTGGGGAGCCGGTGGGGACCGTGGACTCGCTCATGGATTCAGGCCTGTTGGCCAAAGATATAGCTGGCGGCCGGTAGCAGCCGCCAGGCACCGCTGCCATCCAGCTCAAGCACGGTGTCGTGATACTCCTTGAGCGTGGGGCGGTGACCGACGCTGACGAAGGCCATCTCCCGCTGCACCAACAGCTCATAGAGCCGCTTCTCGGTGTTGACATCCAGGGCACTGGTGGCTTCATCGAGCACCACAAACCGCGGCGAGTTGAGCAGCAGCCGCGCAAACGCCAGCCGTTGCTGCTCCCCCAGCGAGAGCAGCCGCGGCCAGTCCTGCTTGATATCGAGGTCGGGATAGCGGTGCACCAGATCGGGCAGCCGCACCTCCTCCAGCACGTGGCGCAACTGACCATCACTGAAGCGTTCGGTGCTCTGGGGATAGCAGAGCTGCTCACGCAGGCTGCCCAGCAGCATGTAGGGCTTCTGCGGAATGAACATCAGCTCGCCCACAGGCGGCCGGTGCACCCGGCCGGCAGCGGCAGGCCAGAGGCCACTCACTAGACGCAGGAAGGAGGTCTTACCACAGCCGGAAGGCCCGACCACCAGCAGGCGCTGACCGGGGCCCACCTGCAGACTGAGGTCGTGGACCAGCAGCCGGCTGCTGCGCGGCGGCACCAGATCCACATGGCTGACCAGGATTGAATCCGGCGATTCGGCAGCGGATTCACCCGCTGAGGTCGCCCAATCCTGGTCAGCTGCCGACTGGGCGGCAATCTCACCACTGATCGACTCCACCTTGCCCTGGAAGCCCTCCAGACGGCTGATCGAGGCCGAAAACGCGGCGAGGCGATCGATGTTGTTGACGATATAACTCACGGAGAACAGCACCTGGGAGAAGGCGATGCTGGCTTGACCAAACACACCGAAATCAACCTGTTTGGCGAAGTAAATGGGTGCGATCACTAGCCAAGGCAGAAAGCGTGAGAAATAATCATAGGAGCGCTGGATCACACTGATCAAGGCTTCCCAGATGATCAGTTTGTTGTAGTTCTGGATGACGCCACCCAGGCGGCGCGATCCTTCTTTCTGTTCCTGCTGCTCACCGCGGTAGAAGGCGATTGACTCGGCATTGTCGCGGATGTGAACCAATCCATAACGGAAATCGGCCTCCAGCTTCAGCTGCTGGTAGTTGAGGTTCACCAACTTACGACTGGCAAACACGATTAAAGCCGTGCCACCCACCGAATAGGCCAACAGCCACAGGGCCAGCGTATCGTTGATACTCCAGAGGACGATAATGAAACTGAAGAATGTCAGCAAGGCTGAAATAATCTCCACAGTCACACTCAGACTTGTCGCCGTGAAGCTGGCCGCATCCTGAGAGATCCGCTGGTCTGGATTGTCAATTTCCTCAACACTTTCGTCATTAGGATTGAGAACGTAATAGGCACGATTGGTTAGATAACGACCCAGCATTCTCTCGCTCAACCACTCGCGCCACATCAGCCCCAGTTTGGGGATCAGGTAACTCTGCAGAGCCCGGATCGGCAAAGCCAACATCAGGCAGAAGGCATAGATCGCCACAATCTTCCAGAACTCCTCGGCCTTATAGGCCACCAGGGCGTTCTCAATGTTGCGGGCGACAAAGCTGATGCCCACATTGATGCCGTTGATCACCAGGATCAGCAGCGTGATCACCCCCAGCAGCAACCAGGGCAGCCAGCGTCCTTGGCGCAGCTTGGCCCGTGCGGCCCCAAAACAGAGCAGGCCGGCACCGAACAGCACCATCACCACCTTGCCGTAGGGCCCCGCCCAGATCGACGCCACCTGCTGGGGCAGCCCCGGCAGGAAGCGGGCCTGCAATTCCGGAATCCAGGCGCCGCTGGCCGCCATCACCGCCGTCAACAGCAGCAGGGTGAAGCCCACCACCACCGCGATCAGAGCCACCACCAGCAACAGAAACTGGCCGGAGCTGGCGCCGTTATCCAACGGCAGAAAATAGGGCTGGGCCAGGCGCTGCAGCTTGCCCAGCTGGTCGCGGAAAGCCTTGAAGGGGGTCATGGAGCCTGGCGGATCAAGGCATTGTCGCCGCTCGCCCCGCCCGGTTGCGGTAGCGACCGGCCCAGGCGGTGGACACGGGACAGGCGATGGCGGCACCCGGGGTTGTTTAACCCGGCGGCCAGGCCAGCGGCCTGCCGCCGATCACATGCACATGCAGATGAAACACCGTCTGGCCCGCCTCGGCCCCGCTGTTGATCACGGTGCGCCAGCTGCTGAGTCCCTCCTGCTGGGCCACCTTGGCAGCCACCAGCAGCAGATGGCCTAGCAGCGCCTGGTGCTCTGGCGTCGCCTCGGCGAGCTGGGTGATCGCTTCCCGTGGAATCACCAGCACATGCACCGGCGCCTGGGGCGTCACATCGCGGAAGGCCAGGCAGAGATCATCGCTGTAGACCGCGTCACAGGGAATCTCGCCCCGCAGGATGCGGCCGAAGATCGTGTCACTGGACATGGCCTGACTGACGCCCTTGGGGCGGCGAATGGGACAGGGGGTGGCACTGGTGTGCAGTGATCCCTTGAGCTGATGTTGGCACGCTGCAGCGGTGCGGCCCTGCGGGGACTGGAAGCCGTGGAAGTCTCGGTGGAGGTGGACATCGCCCCGGGCTTGCCGGGCCTGCAATTGGTGGGCCTGCCGGATGCGGCGGTGCAGGAGGCGCGTGAACGGGTGCGGGCGGCGATCCGCAACAGTGGCCTGAAGGTGCCGCTCACCCGGGTGGTAGTGAGCCTCGCCCCGGCGGATCTGCGCAAGGCGGGGCCCAGCTTCGATCTGCCGATTGCCCTGGGACTGCTGCTGGCCAGTGGCCAGCTGGCACCAGAACAGCTCCAGGGCATCTGGAGCGCGGCGGAACTAGGCCTCGATGGCCGTCTGCGCCCGATCCGCGGCGTGCTGGCCCTGGCGATGGCGGCCCGCGCCGCCTCGGCGCGGGGACTGCTGGTGCCGGCAGCCAATGCCGCCGAAGCGGCCCTGGTGGAGGGGCTGGCGGTCTGGGGCGCCGAGGATCTGCGTGAGGTGATCAACGTGCTCCGTGATCCGGCCCAGATCCCTCGGGCCCGCGCCGCGATCGCCCAGCCCGCCTCCAGCCGCGGCCCGGACCTGGTGGATGTGCGCGGCCAACCCCATGGCCGCCGGGCCCTGGAGATCGCTGCGGCAGGAGGCCATCATCTGTTGCTGGTGGGGGCGGCGGGCAGCGGCAAAACGATGCTGGCGCGGCGGCTTCCCGGGCTCCTGCCACCACTGGAGGCAGCTGAAGCGCTGGAGCTCACCCGCCTGCATTCCGTGGCGGGTCTGCTGGTGGATGGGGGCCACCTGATCAGCCAGCGACCGTTTCGCAGCCCACACCACAGCTGCTCAGGCGCCGCCCTGATCGGGGGCGGCACGATTCCGATGCCAGGCGAAGTCAGCCTGGCCCACCATGGGGTGCTGTTTCTCGATGAACTGGCGGAATTTCGCCGCGACGTCCTCGATCAGCTGCGCCAGCCGCTGGAGGAGGGCGACGTGCTGATCAGTCGCACCCGGCAGCGCTGTCGCTTCCCCTGTCGCATCACCCTGGTGGCCGCCACCAATCCCTGCCCCTGTGGCCGCTATGGCGAGGCCGACGACAGTTGCCAATGCGCTGAAAGTCTGCGGCGGCGCTACTGGAATCGGCTGTCAGGGCCCCTGCTGGATCGCCTCGATCTCCAGGTGGTGATGCGGCGGCCACCGGCCCGAGAGTTGGCCAATGGGCTGGTCAGCAGCGGCCAGCAGGCCAGCGTCGATGCTGCCGCCGGGGAGCAGCCTGAATCCAGCGCGGTGGTGGCCCAGCGGGTGCGCCAGGCCAGGGCCCGCATGGCGAGACGCAATCCGGGCGGCGGCTGCAACGCCCAGATGGCCGCTGAGGCCCTGCCGCAGGTGCTGGGCCTGGAGTCGCCGGGCCGCCAACTCTGGGAGCGAGCGATGGAACAGCGCCGCCTGTCAGCCCGCGGCGGCATGCGGCTGCTGCGGGTGGCCCGCACGATCGCCGACCTAGCCGGACAGCCGACCGTGGGAACGGCAGCCATCGCCGAAGCTCTCACCTTCCGCAGCTTCGACCTGGTGTCCTCGGAACCCTCCGTTGCACAAAGGTCGGGCTGAACCAGGGCTGGATCACCGATCGCCAAGCCTGAGACGCCGCGGGAAAAACCTGCATTGACCTCGCCATCACTGGCCCCTGCCGACCACGACATCGGCGGCAACGTGGCGTGGGCCCTGAGGGGACCTGCAGGTGATTTGTTTGGTGTTCTCTGGGCGGGAATTGAACGGTTCGAACAGCGTCCTACTGGCAGCTACCGCGTGCTGTCCATCAGACAGATGACCCCGTGACATCGATCGGGACCAGGTTGGATGCGCTGCTGACCCGTTTTGAGGGCGCGGCAAACGAGGCGATGAGCCTGGCGCTGAACTGGCCATGCCTTGACGCGTCACTCGATCGGCTGAGCATCAGCCAAAACAGCACGGCGACGCTAGTCAGCCGATCAAAAGCTTTGGCCCCCGAAAAGCCTGGGTGTTGCCGCCAACCGGCACCAACGGCATCAAGGCAACCAGTGAGCTGGGGTGGGAACCTGAGCCGAATCCCCCTGGTTGCCGGATCAGCGGCGACGACGACGCTGTTGAGCTTTGCGCTTGTACTTCTCGGTGGGGGTCTCGTGGTGCCGCAGTCGCTTCAGATCAGCAAAAATGCCAGCCTTGGACACCTGGCGCTTGAAGCGACGCAGCGCCGATTCAATCCCTTCGTTTTCGCCGACAGTGACCTGGGTCATGAAATGCTGCTGGAGCGTCGCAAGCACGGCAATCTAGCAAGTCCCCCGACCGCTCTCCTCAGAGCCTGGGAGGAACCGCTGGCAGGGGGGCTGTCGCAGCCGGGGCCGTCTGGAGTGGGATCGGAGCCGAGGCGCTGGGGGCGTTCAAGGACTCGGACGCCGCCACGGGCGCAGCGGCGGCAGCAGGACCTGAGGCCGAGGAGCCCAGGCCTGGGACCGAAGCCGGGGCCAGGCCTGGCGTGGTGTCTGAGGTGACCGCTGGGGCGGTGGTGACCCCAGGCCAGGCCTCACTGAACAGGTAGACGTGGCCGAGGTTGCGGCCGCTGAACTGGCGGCGCATCAGCCGCCAGCCAGGCTCAAAATCCAGTTTGTGAAAACCGCTGGCCCCACCCCCAGCTCTCGCCACCACCATCTCTGGGCCTGCCCCGGCCTTGGTCGGCAGGGCGATCAGCAGCGTGTCGCTGGCCTCGCTGCGCACCAACACCCGATAGGCGCCCGCCAGGTCGCTGGGCCCCACACGCACGGAATAGCCATTGGCATCGATATAGCGACTGCAGATGCCGGTGAAATCAAAGGTGGCCAGAAGCGGATTCACAGCGGCTGGCTTGCTTTCGCCGATGGCGAAACAGGGCTTGCGATCGTTGACCTGCTCGTAGATGTTCAGCTGATAGCGGCCGCTACTACCGACTGGTGAAGCCACCAGCACGAACTTCTGGGGCTCCAGTTCGGCCGCCCCAAACATGGATTGGGCCACGGCTGCGCCGGGGCAGAAGGCAACGAAAGCCAAGGTGACGGAAACGGCAACTGAGCCAGCAACAGCCCCGGAGCGGGAAACAGCCGTGCCGGCCTGGGTCAGGGGGCCTCTGCGGCGAGACAATACGGGGATCAGGGAAGAAAACACGTCGCTCCGGTGGGTCAGGGTGCTGGTCGGCCTATCGAATCGTATGCAGGTCAGCGGCCGCACACCAGCCCCCAGAGCCCGATCTCAGACCGGCCTGCGGCAAGCCCCGCCGGCTACAGGCGGCCGATTCAGGACGGGGATGGTCTGTTGATGCGGATCGCCACCAACAAGGTGAGCAGGGTTCCAGGCAGGCTGGCGGCCAGGATCCAGCGCGTGGCCTGGAGTCCCAAATCGGGTTCGCCATAGGCCAACTCGAAGATGGAACCGGTGGCGGCAATACCCAGCACACAGGCCAGGGCCAGAAACAGTCCGGCCAGGGGTTTCATCGGCATCGAAACTTCAGCGGAGGGACTGGACGTGCTGGCGCTCAAAGCCCTGCTGCTGCAACCCTTCGTTGAGGCTCAGCTCATCGGTGACCCGATCCACGAACAGAACCCCCTGGAGGTGATCCAGCTCGTGCTGGATGCAGCGGGCCAGCAGGCCATCGGCCTTGATGCGCCGCGGCCGGCCGTATTCATCGCGGAAGCTCACCTCCACGGTGGAGGGCCTCACCACATCGAGATACACCCCAGGAATGCTGAGGCAGCCCTCTTCATAGGTGTTGAGGGAGGCTCCGGCGGCGGCGATCTCCGGGTTGATCAGCACGATGGGCGGATTGGCGGCCTCCTCGAAATCGAGATCGATCACCAGCAACTGCTTCTGCACACCCACCTGCGGCGCAGCCAGACCGATACCCCGGGCCGTGTACATGCAACGCAGCATGTCGCGAGCCAGATCCCGGAT
This sequence comes from Bifidobacterium breve, assembly GCA_943325005.2. GTDB lineage: Bacteria > Cyanobacteriota > Cyanobacteriia > PCC-6307 > Cyanobiaceae > Cyanobium. Next base: position 27,612 of record CALPNT020000011.1, read on the forward strand.
GGATTCATCCACCTTGCTGATCCGGCGGGCCGCATGGCGCAGCTCCCGATCGCCGAGCTGATGGATGGCCAGAGGAGGCTTCTCCAGTGGCTGCTTCGGCACCATGAGGCTGCGGAAGCTCTGATCGGCCTTTCGCGCCAACTGGGCGAAGCTACGCGCCAAGGGGTCACCTGAAACATCGGAGTTCATTGTAGGAGTTGCCGCTGGGAGAAAGGGTTGGGGGGAGCAGGGGAGCAGACGCGCGACCAGAGCGGCGCACCGAAGAGCAACCCGATACCAACCAGCCCCAGGAGCAGTCCGCCAGTCCGCCCGCGGACCTGAACCAGCCCCAGTCCGAAGCGCTGAGCCCAAACTGGCCCGAGGCCAGACTCAGCAACGGCGGCCTGAATCGCCCGAAGATCGCGATGCTGGCCAGTCCGAAAGGCAGCACGCTCACGAGCTCCCGATAGCGGAGCGCCAGCCAGAGCGGAGATCCGAACCAACACCTGCCTGAGCAGCGGCATGCCGACCCCACCCCAGACCGCGACCACCACCCCCGTACCCACCCCCCTCGCCGCCGCCCTGGTGGTGGCGGCGAGCCCGGCGCTTCGGGAACCCCGTCTCGCTGGCGGGCGTCTGTTCTGGCTGGAACAACGGCCGGGTGAACAGGGCCGCACCACCCTGCTGATGCAGGCCGCCGGGGCTCCCCCCCAGGAGCTCACTCCCGGCCGCAACCTGCGCAGCCGGGTGCACGACTACGGCGGCGGCTGCTATGCGGTGGCCGGGCCCACTGTGGTGTTCAGCGACGACAGCGATCGTGGTCTCTGGCGCCTCGAGCTGAGCGCCGCCGGCAGCGCGGCCCCCCTGGCGGAGCCGCAGCGTCTGACGCCCCCAGCCGATCCGCAGCAGCCCAGGGCCTTCGCCGATGGCCTCATCGATCCACAGCGAAGCCGCTGGATCGGTGTGATCGAACAGCACGGCCGCGACCAGCTGGTCAGCGTGCCCCTGACGGGCGGCGAGCCGCAACCGCTCCACACTCCCGCCGACTTCATCGGCTATGCGGTGCTCAGCCCCTCAGGCAGCCACCTGGCCTGGGTGGAATGGCAGCAACCCTTCATGCCCTGGGAACGCAGCCAACTGTGGCTGGGCCGGTTCGATCCGGCCGGCCAGCTGGAGGGCGTGCGTTGCCTGGCGGGCTCAGACGCGACCGCTGCGGAGGCGATCTCCATCTTTCAGCCCCTCTGGGCGGGCCCGGATCTGGTGGTGGCCAATGACCGCAGCGGCTGGTGGAACCTCGAGCGGCTCGACCAGGCCGAGACCCTGGCCGCCGGCGCCGAGGCGCAATGGCAGCCGCTGCTGCCGATGGCGGCGGAGTTCGCCATGCCCCAGTGGATCTACGGCATGCGCACCACCGCCTGGGATGGCCAGCAGCTGCTGGCGGCGGCCTGCCGCAACGGCTACTGGGAACTGGGGCGGCTGACACCAAGCGCAACGGGTGAACTACCGCTGCTCTGGCAGCCCCTGGCGCTTCCGTTCAACGATCTGGCAGCCCTCGACGCCGAGGCGGGTCGCCTGGTGGCCGTGGCCGCCGCCCCCGACCACGGCTCGGGCCTGCTGGATCTCAACACCGCCAGCGGCCAGTGGCGGCACCAGCCGGTCGCCGCTGATCCTTTGGAACCGGCTGCGATCAGCCAGCCGCAGGATCTCTGGTTTGAAGGCCACGGCGGCCTCCCCACCCAGGCCTGGTACTACCCGCCGGCCGGTGGTTCCCACCCCGAAGCCCCCTTGCTGGTCAAGGCCCACAGCGGCCCCACCGCCATGGCCCGCACCGGATTGAACCTGACGATCCAGTTCTGGACCAGCCGGGGCTGGGGGGTGGTGGATGTGAACTACGGCGGCTCCACCGGTTTCGGGCGGGCCTACCGCGAGCGGCTCAACGGCCAGTGGGGCGTGGTCGATGTGGCCGACTGCACGGCCGCCGCCCGGGCCCTGGTGGCAGCAGGCCAGGCCAGCGCCGAGCGCATCGCCATGGAAGGCGGCAGTGCCGCTGGTTTCACGGTGCTGGCGGCGCTCTGCCACGACGACACGATCAGGGCCGGGGCCTGCCGCTATCCCGTCACCGACCTGGCGGCCCTCGCTGGCGGCGATCATCGTTTCGAGGCGCGCTACTTCGATGGCCTGATCGGTGTCTGGCCGGCCGCCAAGGCGACCTACGAGGCCCGCTCGCCGCTGCACCAGGCCGAGCGCATCCGCTGTCCGGTGATCTTGTTCCACGGCCTCGACGATCGGGTGGTGCCACCGGAGCAGAGCGAACGGCTCGCCCTGGCCCTCCGTCAGCAGGGTGTGGCTGTGCAGTTGCACCGGTTCCCCGGCGAAGGCCATGGCTTCCGCAGCGGCGCCGTGCAGCAACAGGTGCTCGAAGCCAGCGAAGCCTTTTTCCGCCACCACCTACTCATGGAGCAAGCCCTGATGGAGCCAGACCAACGCGACCCCGGCCAGCTCAACGACTTGCCCGACGACCGATTAGGCCTTGACGGGTCAAGGCTGCGCCGCTCCCAGCGGGATGGACTCCCAGGATGATGACCACGATCACGACGGCACTGCCGCTCTTCGGCCTGGCCCTGGGGCTGCTGTTGGCCCTGCTGGCGGTCGGCAGTTTGCTGGGCAAGCTGCTGGGTATGCACCGCTGGGGGATTCCGGAAGCGCTGCTGGCCGGCTCCCTGGGGCTGCTGCTCGCCCCCAGCGGCGCCCTGCCCCTGATCCCGCCAGCTGTGATCTCCCTCTGGGACCAGCTGCCCCTGATCCTGCTCACTCTGGTGTTCGCCAGTCTGTTGCTGGGTAAACCCCTGCCGGCGCCGGCGGGCTTGTGGCGTCCGCTCTCGGCCCAGGTGCTGATGGCGCTCACCCTGGCCTTCGGCCAGTACGTGGTGGCCGGCCTGGCGGTGTTGCTGGTGCTGCAGCCACTGCTGGGGGCCCCGGACGTGATGGCCTGCCTGATCGAGGTGGCCTTTGAAGGGGGCCATGGTTCAGCTGCCGCTATGGGGCCCACCTATGCGCGCCTGGGCCTGGAGAGTGGCGAGGCTCTGGGCTTGGCGATGGCCACCGTGGGCTTGCTGGCCTCCACGCTGGTGGGAGGACTGGTGGTGGTGGTGGCCCGGCGGCGGCGCTGGTTGCTGAGTGATGGCCTGACCGCAGCAGAACCGGTTGCCCCCATGACGACCACGGACCCAGCCAGCGCTGCCCTGGCCAACGCCTTCCCCCCTTTTGTGACTGGGCCAGAACCAGCGCTGGTTTCGCAGCCCCTGCATCCTGAGCCGCTGGCCTCAACGGCAGGGAGGCCACCAGGCCAGGTTCCGCCAACTCAGACAGCACCCGTGACCGGTTCAACAGCTGAGACCGCCCAACCACCATCTCCGCAAGCTCAGCACTCTGAACAGGACCGTTCGCAACCAGGGCCTTCCACCGCTTCGCCGGCGCCGCTCGCCCTGGGGGCGGTGAACCTGGCACTCAACGGGGTGGCTGTGGCGATCGGCTGGGGGATGCTCGAGGGCTTGCGCCATCTGGCCGAAAGCCTGGGGGGAGGCTTTGCGATGGTGATCGAAGCGCTGCCCGTCTTCCCCCTGGCCCTGGTGGGCTCGCTGCTGGTGCGACTGGTGCTGGAGCGCAGCAACCTGGCCCACTGGGCCTCCGCTCCGGTTCAGAACCGGATCGGCACGATCTCAGCCGATCTGCTGATCACGGCGGCCACCGCCTGCCTGGATCTGTCGCTGTTGGCCAAGGACTGGTTGCCGTTGACGGTGCTGGCCGTGGTGGGACTGCTCTGGAATCTGGCGGTGTTTCTGCTGCTGGCGCCGCGCATCCTGCCGACCAGCTGGTTTGAACGGGGCCTGATCGAGTTCGGCCAGGCCACCGGTGTGGCCGCCAGTGGACTGCTGCTGCTCAACATGGTGGATCCCGAAGATCGCAACGGCACCCTGACGCCATTCTCGATCAAACAACTGATCCTTCAGCCCCTGCTGGCCGGTGGCGTGATCACGGTGGTGGCTCCGCTAGCGGTGGACAGCTGGGGGCTGCCGACCTGGACCGCCTTCTGCTCGGTCTTGGTGGTGCTCTGGATCAGCCTGGCCCTGTGGCTGGCCGGGCGCCGGGCCGTCGCCTGAAGGCGTTGGAGGCAGGCCTGTGTCCAGTTATTCAGCGCCATCTCCAACCAACCGCCAACCTCTCAGCGCACCATCGCCGCCACATTGCCGCCATCCACCGTGAGCAAGGCACCGGTGGTGCGCTGCATCTGGGCCAGAGCGACGAAGGCTTCAGCCACATCGCTGGCGAGCACTTCCTGGCCCAGCAGGTTGCCGGCCATGTAGACCTCCTCGCTGACGCCGCGAGCGGCGGCCCGCTGCCGGATCAACGTGCTGTCCAGCAGGCCGGAACGGATGCGATCGGCATTGATCGCATTCACCCGCACGCCGTTCTCGCCCTCCTCCAGCGCGTACTGCCGCATCAGAGCCAGCAGCGCCGCCTTGCTGACGCCATAGGCCCCGAAGTTGGGGCCGGGATTGAGCGCCTGCTTGCTGACGTTGAACAGCAGCTGGCCGCCCAGGGGCGCTGCCTGTTCGGCACCAGCGGCCGTCCCGGTCCCATCCTGCAATCGCCAGACCGCCACCGCCGCCTGGGCCACCGCCTGGTGGGCGAAGAGGTTGAGCTCGAAGGCCGCCCGCAGCTCGGCGTCGGCCAGGGTGGCGATGGCGCCGGTCCAGGCGGCACCGGCGTTGCTCACCACCACATCCAGCCCGCCGAAGTGCTCGCAGACTTGCGCGATGGCGGCCCGCACCTGCTGGCCATCGGTGACATCACAGGCCAGGCCAAGGGCCCGCGGACCACAGGCGGCCGCCGCCGCCCGGACGGCCTCGCCATCGAGGTCCAGCAGGGCCAGCTCAGCCCCCTGGGCAGCGAAGGCCTGGGCCGTGGCCGCGCCGATGGCGCCAGCGCC
>CALPNT020000012.1 GCA_943325005.2 Bifidobacterium breve
ATTCCTATCATTTTTTCCACCTCGGGATCGCCCTCCAATAGCGACAGAACAGATCCAGCCATAAAGCCTGAGCTTCCTGTCAACGCAATTTTCATGATTCTTTTTTTAAAGTGGATGACTGGATAAACTGGTGGAACGGCGGCATTACAGTCCTCAACTCAGCTATTCTCACTGCATCTCTGCCCTTGCCAAAAGCAGAAGTCGCGAGCCAAAGGCTTCTCAGCACCCCATCAATAGAAACACTTGGTTTCATTAGTTTGTTGCATCGGCTATTGCCGTAGCACGACTTTCATGGATATGCAATAATAGCCAAAGTCAATACACGGATAAAGACATCGGCAAAAGAGCTGTGCGGGATGAGCTCAAATGATTTAGCCGCCAATAATCTAAACTTTTGCATCGATCGAACACGGGAAAAGCATCAAAGTTTTCAGCTTTAAAATTATCACATCATCAAACGGCTAATGTGGCTTGCTAAGTGCCAGTCCTGGGTGCGAGGCTCAATGCAAACCAACTGGTGACCCGCATCGACGGGATCTGTTGAGCCGCCATACAAGGAATCCAGCGTCCTGCCGGCGTGCGAATGCCACAGCAGAGTTGGGCTGATCCGTTGGCAGCACAAATTCAGTTGTCCATGGTTGGCCTGGCCAACAGCTAAAACGACCCCTGACCATCATCCGCAGGGCGCTACCCACGTTGCTAGCTCCGCTCGCAATCCCCCATCTCCGACCTGGCGGCGATGGTTCGTATGCAGAATGTCACGGCTTCGCTGTGGCTATCCCCGTAGCACCCGTTGATGCATGTGAACAACAGCTCGAGATAGAGTGCTAAGTTTTTCTTCGATCAAATCATCGTAAAGCTGATTCAGTTCATTAGCTGTACGTTCTATCGGTCGAAGATAGTCATTGACAGCATCGCGCACCGCAAAGGCGGGGACTTTCACTTCATCTCCCAGTGCGGCCATCTTGCCGACATTGACCGATAACCAGTCATTGTAGTCATTCAAAACCATGATGTTGCTCCTGATATCGCTTCCCTGCTGAGCTGCGATTGGAGGTGGTATTGCCTTACGAAGTCGATTGACCCACTGGCTCAGCTCATCCAAGAGCGGCCCGAGTCGCTCAATCACGAGTTGCTTACGCGTTTCGGCTCTCGCTACAAAACGACTAGTAAAATAAGCGGTAATCAACGAAACAAGAAGGGGCCAAAGGGCCAACTGCAGAAACTTAAAAATCATTTTCAAGGTTGCATTTGATGGCAGAGTGAATTTTAAAAAACCTAGGCGATAACAGGCTTCCATGAGTCCTTCGACCGATCACAACTTCGATCCAAGGCAGCTGTGTCATCGATGCTGCTTCAATGACTCTCACCTCCCTGTCAGCCTGGGTTAATTTTACCTTCAGTTCTGGAAAGGCCAGCTTGTGAAGCAAAGCACTCCTGACTGGCATCTTGAGACCAAGAAGTGGTTTGACTGCGCCAATGACTCACGGACACCAGGCCATGGCACCAGACCTCACTGCCGCTGCTGCTTCTGATTCGAACGTTGCGCTTGGATCCACCCAGGCCCCGAGGCGAGAGGCTCTTCATCTCCACAGATTCCCGTCAACAGCTTCCTGCAGCTCCAACCCCGCACCACCAGCGGCAGCGTCCAGGCAACTTCAGGCCAGAGAGTTCTGAGCAACAGGGCCAATCGCCGTCAGGTTGCCTCGTGAATCAAAGGCTACTGAAAGCTCTGGCACACCAGCTCAAAGCCCCCTGCCAGGAGCTGAGCATGAATCCCCCAAAGTCGAGCTGATGCTGTTGTCGGGCCTGTCTGAATATCGTGGCCCAGCGCTGCTCGATCAGGCGGTCGCGATGGTCAGCCGATCCAGGTGCTGGCGCACCGCCCGCAGATCAGCCCGAGTCTGCCAGCGCGGCGATCCATCGCACTCCGAGGGATAGCGCAACAGATAGGAGGGATGCAGTAGCGGCATCAGCGTGATGCTCGACAGTCGGCTTGGGGAGAGGCTGTTTTGGTTCACTTCCCTTTGCAGCTGGTCCACCGGCAGCGGCGAACCATCCAGCTGCAGCCACTGCCCCCGCAATTTGGTGATGCCCCCCTTGATTCCCAGCAGAGCCTCCAGGGCCGTGGCGCCCAGCAGCACGATCAGCTCGGGCTGAATCAGCGCGATCTGCTGGTCCAGCCAGGGCCGACAGGCGGCGAGTTCGGTGCGGCTGGGCTTGCGATTGCCGGGTGGGCGGCACTTGATCACGTTGACGATGTACAGATCGCGGCGGCTGTCGAGACCCGCCTCAGCCAGCAGTTGTTCCAACAGCCGGCCGGCTCGGCCCACAAAGGGTTGGCCCTGGGCATCCTCCTCAGCGCCAGGAGCTTCGCCGATCACCAACAACCTGGCGGCTGGGTTGCCACGACCCACCACCACCTGCTGGCGGCTTCGGGCCAGCTCGCAGCGCTCGCAGGCACTGCAGACAGCGGCCAGCTCCGCCACAGCCAGCAAGGTGGCAACGCGGTCCACCCCCGCCGGCTGGAGTTGAGCAGGCGCGAAGCGGGACGGGTGCGATGGCATCAAGGCAGGTGGGTGTGGTGCGGGTGGCTGGTGCAGGAGTGAATGGGGCTCAATCGGTTGCAGCAACTGGTTTTTTAAGCTTAGAGGCGGCGCTTCCTGTCGATGCTCCCGCTTGAAACTCCCCCGAGCGTGGCTGAAACCCCATCCCTTTTGTTGCCGGCCTGAACTTATGGCGGCTCAACCGTGCGTCAGGATGAAAGTGTGATCCACGCGACGAGTCCGCCACGATGCCGGCCCCGCTGACACCGGTGACGACGGCAGCTCCGTCCTCCCCCAGCTCCCCTCCCCAACCCCTGAGCCTGGCCTCAAGGGCTCAGCAACTGCAACCCTCCCTCACCTTGGCGATCACCGCCAAGGCCCGCCAGCTCCGTGCCGATGGCCGCAACATCTGCAGCCTCAGCGCCGGCGAACCGGATTTCGATACGCCCGCTTTCATCCGCACGGCCGCCTCTGAAGCCCTGGAGGCTGGCCACACCCGCTATGGCCCCGTGGCCGGTGAGCCGGCCCTGCGTGAGGCGATCGCCGCCAAGCTCAGCAGCGAAAACGGCTGGCCCACCAAGGCCGATCAGGTGCTGGTCACCAATGGCGGCAAGCAGGCCCTCTACAACCTGTTCCAGGTTCTGCTCAATCCCGGCGATGAACTGCTGCTGCCTTCGCCCTACTGGCTCAGCTATCCGGAGATGGCCGGCCTGGCCGGGGCGCGGGTCAGCGTTCTGAGCAGCGATGCCGCCACCGGCTTCCGCCTGCGGGCTGAGCAGCTGGAAGCGGCGATCACCCCGGCCAGCCGGCTGCTGGTGCTCAACACCCCCTCCAACCCCACCGGCATGGTGCTCAGCCGCGCTGAGCTCGAAGCGATTGCCGCCGTGCTGCGCCGCCATCCGCGCCTGGCCGTGGTCTGCGATGAAATCTACGAATACCTGCTGGCCCCGGGCCACAGCCATCACAGCCTGGCGGCCGTCGCGCCGGATCTGGCTGATCGGGTGTTCATCGTCAACGGCTTCGCCAAGGGCTGGGCGATGACCGGCTGGCGCATCGGCTGGCTGGCCGGGGCCCGGCATGTGGTGGCTGCCGCCAGCGCCCTGCAGAGCCAGACCACCAGCAATGTCTGCAGCTTTGCCCAGTTCGGTGCCTTGGCTGCGATCACCGGTTCCAGGGACTGCGTGCTGGCGATGGCCGAGCATTTCAACCAGCGCCGCTCGTTGCTTACGGAGGGGCTGATGGCGCTGGACGGCATCCGCCTGCTGGCACCGGAAGGCGCTTTTTATGCCTTCCCGGATGTGAGTGCCTGGGGCCTGGATTCGATGACGCTGTGCAACCGGCTGCTGGATGAGGTGGGATTGGCGGTGGTGCCGGGAGTGGCCTTCGGCGACGATCGCTGCATCCGCCTCTCCTGCGCCGCCTCACCAGCCACGATCGAGGATGGTCTGGAGCGTCTAGCGCGTTTCCACGCCACGCTCTGAGCCTGTCCAGGGGAGTCGGCTGATCCATCCACCTTGCTGAAACCAGCCAGATGGATGGATCAGCCCTTCAGGCAGGATCACTGCCGATCACGACCGATGGGACAACCTCGATGGCCCTGGCCATTCCCCGCAAGCTCGTCGTGCTGGGTGACAGCGGCGTCTACGGCTGGGGGGATCCCGAGCACGGTGGCTGGTGCGAACGGTTGCGCCGCCACTGGATGGGCCTGCCCGCAGGACCGGTGCTGTACAACCTTGGAGTCCGCGGTGATGGGCTGGAGCGGCTCGCAGCTCGCCTGCCGGCCGAGGTGGGCTGTCGCGGTGAACTGCGGCGCCAGCGCCCCCAGGGCATCTTGCTGGCCGTAGGCCTCAACGACAGTGCCCGCATCGGACGCACCGACGGCCGGCAGCAACTGGCTCCGGCCGGTTTCCTGTTTGGGATGCAGCAACTGCTGCGCCAGGCCAGCGCCATCGCTCCGGTCCTGGTGCTGGGGCTGAGCCCTGTGGACGATGCCGTCATGCCCCTGGCCGAGGTGCTCTGGTACCAACTGGAGACGGTGCGTCAGTACGAGGCTCTGCTGGAGGAGGCCTGCCTCGAGGCCGATGTGCCCTTCCTGCCTTTGCTGGAAAGCTTCCTGGCAGATCCCTACTGGCTGCAGCGCCTCGATGCGGATGGGGTCCATCTCAGCGGCGAAGGTCATGCCCTGGTGTACGAAAAAGTACGGACCTGGCCAGCCCTGTTGCGTTGGGCCCAGCTGGAAACCCTGGAACTGGCCCAGCCATCAGCCTGAGGCAGACACGCTGCAACTGACGGCTCGGAGGGCGCACAGCCCGCCGCGGTGAACCCAGACCATGGCCGGCGTCAAAGGAAAGCGAAGCGAAACTTCTGCCAGCAAGTGACAACACAACGGAGCAAAATGTATGGATGACAACGAAATCCCTGGCATCTGTAACAACTGATGAAGAGCACCGATTACGAAATCGGCCGCCACTGACACGGTGCCTGCACGGTCTGTCGCACAGCCATGAGTCCAGCTCGAACCAAGTCCTACCGCTCAGTTCCTGACCGGAGTGGTGATGGTGATGGACCATCCCGCGACCAACGCAATCGGCTCGCTTTGGCGAGGCTGGACAGCCATGGGGATCAAGCGCTGTGGCGGCGCCAGCGCGATGCTCTGGTGCGCGACAACCTGCCGCTCGTCTATGCGATTGCCGGGCGCATGAGCCGCACGGCAAATCTGCCCTTCGAGGATCTCAGCCAGGTGGGCAGCCTTGGCCTGCTGCGGGCGATCGAGGCGTTCAAACCCAGCAAAGGGCGCCGCCTCAGCAGCTTTGCGGTGCCTTACATCCGCGGGGCGATGCAGCATGAACTGCGGGATCGCCAGAGCCTGATGAAGATCCCCCGCGAACTCTGGGAGCTGCGGCGTCAGGCCACGGTGGTGCAGGAGCGCAGCCGCCAGGAGCGCAGCACCCCCTTGGCCCTGCCTGAACTGGCCGAGGCCCTGGGCTGTGAAGAGCAGAAACTTCAGGAGGCGATGAGCCTGCATCGGATCACAGCGATGGGCAGCCTCGATGCGCCCGCCAGCCGAAGCACTGGAGCGGAAGAGCCCACCACAACCCTGCTGGACAACCTGGCGGATCCGGTCAGCCTCGATCAGCCAGACAGCAGGCTCGGAGCCAGGGCCATGGCTGCCGAGCGGCCGGCAGAGGCAGGCCCGAACAGCGATCAATGGCGGTGGTTGCGCCAGCAGCTGACCGCCCTGCCCCAGTTGGAGCAGGCGCTGATCTGCGGCCATCTGACAACCGGCGCCAGCTGGGTGGAACTGGGCGCAGAGCTGGGCCTGCACCCACGCCAGGCCCAGCGCCGCTGTCAGGGCGCCGTGAATCAATTGCGCCAGGAGGCTGCCAGCCACTGGCCAGACAATCCAGCGGCAGCGGCCCAGGCGTGAGCCCAAGCTCGGGCCGGCTGGCCACCCTCAGTCCAGCGAGATCAGGCCCAGCGCCACGGGAATGATCGCCAGCGCTGCCGCCAGCAGCGTCTGGATGCCGTTGACCAGTTCATTGCTCAGCCAGGGCCAGCGGCGCTGCAGGGTGGCGCCGATCAGGCTTTCCAGCAGGGTGGCGAGCAACCCCACCACCAGCACCAACACCCCGGCCCGCCAGCCAGAGATCAACCCCAGGGCGAGCATCACCAGCGCCATCAGACCGCTGCCGACCAGGCTGGCCGCCGTGCCCTCCAAGCTGATCGCCCCTTCCGTCCCCGGCGCCACGGCGCCCAGGCTGGTGATCAAGACGGTGTGGCGCCCCCAGCGCTTGCCGATCTCGCTGCCGAACGTATCCGCCAGCTTGGCGGCGAAACTGGCGGCAAAGCCCAGCAGCAGCAGGGCCTGAACCGGCGGTGAAGCCGCCGGGACCAGCAGGGCCAGCAGGGTGCCCACCAGGGCCGATCCCCAGACATTCTCCGGACCGCGTCGTCCGCCGCGCGCCTCGGCCAGCCCGCTGCTCAGCTTGCGCCGATACCCCAGCCGGGTCACCAGGGAGCCCAGCAACAGATAGAGCACCACCGCCAGCCAAGCGGGCCAGCCCAGCGTTCCCCAGAGCAGGGTGCCGAGCACCCCGGCATGGATCCAGCCAGCCCGGGTGAGCAGGGGCAACCGTTGCGCCAGGCCGATCAGGACCCCGTTCAGGGCCAGGGCCAGCAGCCAGTGGACACCGTCCTGGGGCGGCAACAGCAGCACGGCGGGGCACTCTCGTGTTGCACAGATCTAAGACAGGCCGCCGCAGGTGCGGCTGGCCCGGATAATGGCGCCATCGGTTCTCGATGCAGCGCCATGATCTTCAAACCCAAGTTCTTCCTTGACCTCGGCGGCGCGGATCAACAGAAACCGGCCATCGTCGCCCCGGTGAGGCAGGAGGCTGCCGCTGTAGCGACAACGCCAGCTGCACCCAGCAATCCAGAGCCCATCCAGGCCGGAGCCGCCCCGTTCGATCAGAGCGGGACAGGGGCGGCTGCGGCGGAAGCCCCAATCTCCACTCTCACCACCGCCGAAGCGATGGTGGCGGAGCTGGCAGCGGCCCAGGCCAATCGCCCCGCCCCAAGCAAGGCCACCTTCGCCCCTGAATGCGTCACCGCCGGTGGCGCCACGCCGATGAATCGCCGCAGCGGCGGTGCCAACCTGGCCGGCTTCAAGGAGATGGCGAAGGGCATGATGCGCAGCTGAGCGCCCGCCAGCTCGCCAGCCGGCTGATGCCGGCAATCGCCGCCGTGGCGGTGCGCAGAATCGAGTCACCCAGCGAAACGGCCCGCCAGCCGGCGTCTGTCGCTGTGGTGAGCTCCAGCTCGGACCAGCCGCCCTCCGGGCCGATGGCCAACGTGACGAGCTGGGGCAACGCCACTACGGTCACAGCTCCTGGCTCGGCCGGCAACTCCAGCCGCAACTCCGCCAACAGCGCTTCCAACAGCGGCAGATCGCCGTGACGCGTGGTTGCGATCAAGCCCAGTCCCTGGGGTGGAGCCCCGAGCAGCGCCAAGGCACGGCACGGGGCCGCCAACTGGGGCAGCCAGAGGCGTTCACACTGCTCGGTGGCCTCCTGCACAATCGTGCGCCAGCGATCCAGTGGCCACTGCTGCTGTTCGCGTGCCTGGGTGCGCTCGGCCAGCAGAGGCTGGAGCCGATCGACACCGAGCTCGGTGGCCATGCGCCACACCAGCTCACCATCGCGGCGGGGCAGGGCCATCGCTAGGGAGATCGCCGGCAGGCCGGCCGCGCAGCATTGCAGGGGTTCGGCCAGAGGCTGCTGCAAAACCAAGGTGGCGTCAGCCGCCAACGCCGCCGTCCACAGCTGCCCCTGCCCATCCACCACCGCCACCGAATCACCATCGCCGAGCCGCAGCACCCGGCGCAGGTAATGGGCCTCCGGCTGGGTGATCTGCAGGCGTTGAGCCGGCTCTGCCCCTGAGGCCCGCAACCGCTCGGGACTGATCAGCAGCCGGCGCAGCTCCTTGGCCATGGCTGGGATCAGGCTTCGGAGTCGGAGAAGGGGCTTTCGGGCTCCTCCTCAATCGGCCAGTCCTCGTTGAGGCCACCGATCACCAGCTCCTCGATCAGCAGCACGTCCTGATTGAGCCGGCCCAGGGTGTTGATCAACACATCGAGAGCGAAGGCATCGCTGGTGCCCAGATCCAGCCAGCAACGGGCCCAGTTGTCCTGGTATTCCATCGGACCCATGTTGTGCATCAGGGCCGGCAGGGCATGTCCGCCTTGGTCCTCATCCCACACCAACCAGCTGAGCTCGGCACCCGCCTCGTGGGCCTGCAGATTCTCGGCATTGAAGCCACCCAGCTTGCCGAGGAAGAACCAGCTGTCGAAAGCGGTTTCCACATAGCTGCGCTCGGTCGAGCCCGGCATATCCAGGAAGCGCATCCAGATCCAGCAGTTGAACGGATCGACTTCGCGAAAGCGAACCTCCATGGCACTCACGCTCGCGGGGATGGCACAACCCCCTCATGCAATCACGGAGACCGCACCAAGGGCATGGTGCGGCAAGCCGCTGGCCTTCATGCTGGGGGCATGCTCGAGTTGCAAGCCCTCTCGTACCACCCCGCCACCGCCGCCGCACCGGTGCTGCATGAGGTGTCGTTGCAGCTCGCCAGTGGCGAGCCAGCCCTGGTGGCGGGCCGCAGTGGCAGCGGCAAAACCACGCTGCTGGAGTTGATCAGCGGCCTGGCTGAACCCGATGGCGGCCAGATCCGCTGGGATGGCGAGCCGCTCACGGCGCGCCAGAGGCGCTGGCTCTGCGGCCTGGTGTTCCAGTTCCCTGAACGCCATTTCCTCGGCCTGAGTGTGGGCCAGGAACTACGGCTCGGCCAGCGGCGCTTCGATTCACAGCGGGCCAGCCGGGTGATGGAGCAGGTGGGACTGGGTGATATCTCCCTGCAACAGGCACCGGAGCGCCTCAGCGGCGGCCAGCAGCGCCGACTCTCCTTGGCGGTGCAGCTGCTGCGCGATCCGAGGGTGCTGCTGCTGGATGAACCCACCGCCGGACTGGACTGGACCGTGCGTGAGGAGGTGTTGGCGTTGCTGCTGGAGCTGGGGCGGGAGCGGGCGCTGTTGATCGTCACCCATGAACCGGAACTGTTTCGCGGTGTCGTCCAGAAAGCCTGGCGCCTGGAGCAGGGCCATCTCCTTACGATGCCCCCAGACGCGATGGGGTGATGGCCGATCAGCTACTACGGGCCACCGCTGCCGGTGGAGGGATTCGCCTGGTGGCGGTCACCACGACAGCCACCACCGAGGAGGCCCGGCAGCGCCACGGACTGTCATTCCTCACCACCACCCTGCTGGGTCGGGCGATGGGCGCCGCACTGCTGCTGGCCAGCTCGATGAAGGTGACCCACGGCCGCGTCAATCTGCGCATTCAGTCGGATGGCCCGCTACGGGGATTGATGGTCGATGCCGGTCGTGACGGCAGCGTGCGCGGCCATGTAGTCAACCCGGGCCTGGAACTACCCCTGGTCCATGGCCCTGACGGCAGCGCCCAGTTCGATCTGCAGCGGGCCACCGGCATCGGTTACCTGCATGTGGTGCGGGACATCGGCCAGGGAGCACCGTTCAGCAGCACGGTGGAATTGGTGAGCGGCGGCATCGGCGAGGACGTCGCCTCCTACCTGCTGCACTCCGAGCAAACCCCCTCGGCGCTGTTCGTGGGGGAGCAGATCGACAGCCAGGGGGTGCGCTGCAGTGGCGGCGTGCTGGTGCAGGTATTGCCCAAGGCGGCCCACGAACCGGCGCTGGTGGCCCTGCTGGAGGAGCGCTGCCGCGAAATCACGGGGTTCAGCCACCGCCTGGCCGTCCATGCCAACCACCTGCAGGCCCTGCTGGAGGACATCTTCCCCGACCTGGATCCCCAGCCCCTGGAGGCTGGAGCCCGGCTCACCCCCGTGCGCTTCCACTGCCCCTGCAGCCGCAGTCGCAGTGTCGGGGCGCTGAAAATACTGGGACGCGATGAGCTCAGCGCCATGCTGCGCGAAGACGGCAAAGCAGAGCTCACCTGCCACTTCTGCAGCACCGTGTATCAGGTGGAAGCCGATGAGCTGCTGGAACTGATCCGCGAACTGGAGCCGGCTTAAGCGATCAGCAGGCTGCCGAGCAGCAACAGCAACAGAGCCGGCAAGCTCTGCACCTGAATCGGCCCGATCGGCAGACCCAGGGGCAGGGCGGGATTGATCGCTGCCAGCAGCAAACCACCCAACACCAGGCCAAGGCTCAGCAGTACCAGGCTCCAGCCAACCGCCTGCAGGAAGCGGCCATTACGTCGCTGCAGGCAGTAGATCGTTAGCAGCGTGGCCAGGGCCAACAGCAGCTCGGCCGGCGCCGACGGAACGGTGAACAGCAACACCAGCAAGGCACCGGTCACCCCCAGGGGCAGCCAGAACTCGCGGCCACTGGCCAGGGCCAGGGAGGGCCAGGCCAGTTTGGTACGGCCCAGGCCAGGTGCCTGAATCTGGGGTAGCCGTGGCAGGGCGCTGAGCACCGGTCGGCTGGGCGGCGGCGACACCTGTTCGCGCTGCGAGGCACTGCGGGCCGCCGTGCTCACACGCCCCTGCTGCCGCTCCTTGAGCCGATCCATCAGGATCGCGTCGTAGGCCGCATCAATCCGGGAACGCGCCATCGGGTCGTCCGGCACCTCGGCCAGAAGTGAATCCCGCCGCGCCTGGATGAGATCAAAGGAGGCATCCGGTTCAACGCCGAGACGCTCATAGGGCGTGCCGGCGGTGGACTCAGGAGGCCTGGAGGGATCGGAAGCTGGATCGTTGCCGTGATTCATGCCCTAGAGCGTACCCAGCCAGACCTAAAAGAGTGGTTCACTGCGGTGATATCCGTCCTCCTGCAGCAGCCGGCGGCGGCAAGCCTCGGCTTCGGCCGGCGCCAGCCGCAGGCGGCGCTTGAGCAGGGGCATCTGGGGGGGCAGATGGCTGCCGAGCCGAATTTCAACCATGGTGCCGGCAGCCGCCGCTGAGGCCGGCATGAAGCTGACGTAATCGCTGCCGCCATCACTGCGCGGACGCACCAACCACAGGGGCGCCGAGCTGAGATTGACCTGGGTTGCCTGGACCGACATCACGGGCACCATGGGTTGCAGCGTGACGAAATATTGCGTTCATTCTGGCCGAGCCCAGCCGCTTCCGTGGCCTGGCCACCGGGGCGAACACCGTCAGGTTCACAGCGGCGTTCACCCCGGCCCCCGCCGTTCAGAGGGCAATCGGCTCCACGCCGCTGACCACCGGTGCCACAGCGCTGAGCTCCAGGGAGGGATGGTCTTCGCTGAGCTGATTGAGGTTCCAGTCGTTGCGAAACAGCAGCACCGGCCGGTCCCAGGGATCGCGCACCGTCTTGCAGTTGAAGATGCGACCCACCTGCTCCAGGGCGGGCCAGCCGCCACAGACCCAGCGGGCCACGTTGAACTCCATCGGTTCAATCCGGGTCTTGACGCCATATTCATTTTCGAGCCGGTATTGCACCACTTCCAGCTGCAGCTGGCCGACGGCCGCCAGGATCGGATCGCGCTTGCTGGCATCGGTGTCATAGAGCACCTGCACCGCCCCCTCCTCACGCAGCTCATTCACTCCCTTGCGGAAACTCTTGAAAGCCGAGGGATTGGGATTGCGCAACCAGGCAAAGATCTCAGGGCTAAAGCAGGGAATTCCCTCAAATTCAACCCGGGTACCAGTATAAAGAGTATCGCCGATGGCAAACATGCCGGGATTGTTGAGGCCGATCACATCACCAGGATAGGCATCCTCCACCACCTCCCGCTCCTGACCGAACAACTTTTGGGGGCGCGACAGCCGAATGCTGCGGCCACTGCGGGCATGGCGCACGGTCATGTCCTTCTCAAACTTGCCCGAACACACCCGCACAAAGGCGACCCGATCGCGATGGCGGGGATCCATGTTGGCCTGGAGTTTGAACACGAAGCCGCTGAACTCCGGTCGCAGCGGATCAACCACACCGTCATGACTGAGGCGAGCTGTGGGTTTCTGCGCCAGCTCCAGGAAGGCATCAAGGAAGGGGCGCACGCCAAAGTTGGTCATGGCTGAACCGAAGAACACCGGACTCAGCTCCCCGGCATGCACCAGTTCCAGGTCGAGGTCGGCACCGGCGCCATCCAGCAGCTCCAGTTCCTCCAGGGCGGTCGCCAGCAGCTCCGGTTCCACCAGCTCACTGCTCGCCGCTTCCGTCACCGAAAGGATCCGCTCCTCGCTCTGCCGCCCGCGCTCAGCCCGCTGAAACAGAATCACCTCGCGGCTGCGCCGATCGATCACACCGCGAAAGCGATCGCCACTGCCGATCGGCCAGTTCACCGGCCAGCAGGCCAGGCCCAGTTCCTGTTCAATCTCATCGAGCAGCTCCAGCGGCTCACGGCCGGGCCGGTCCATCTTGTTGATGAAGGTGAAGATCGGGATCTTGCGCATCCGGCAGACCTCGAACAACTTGCGCGTTTGCGGTTCAAGGCCCTTGGCGGCGTCCTCCAGCATCACCGCGTTATCGGCAGCGGCCAGGGTGCGGTAAGTGTCCTCGGAAAAGTCCTGGTGGCCGGGAGTATCAAGCAGGTTAATCGTGCTGCCGGCGTAGTCGAACTGCAACACGGTGGAGGTGATCGAGATGCCGCGCTGCTTCTCCAGCTCCATCCAGTCGGAGGTGACCTTGCGCTGCTCGCCTTTGGCCTTCACCGCCCCGGCCTGCTGGATCGCACCGCCGTAGAGCAGCAGCTTCTCGGTGAGCGTGGTCTTGCCGGCGTCCGGGTGGGAAATGATCGCGAAATTGCGCCGCCGCGCCACCGCTGCCACCAGGGCGAGGTGGGCCTGTTCGGCACTGGGATCAGGGGCCTGCACGGCGTAGGGGCCGGAGCCGCCGGGGGTCGAAGCGCTGCTCATCGGCTCAGCCTGACAGGTGGGCCGGGGCCTCGCGCAGCCAGCCGTGAACCTCCAGGTAGCGATCGTCGCGAGCCTCCACCCGCAGACCCGCGAGACCGGCCTGGCCCAATTGCGCCCGCACCTCTTCGGGTCGGAAGGCGGCCCGCAGCGAGGCGGCGTAGTCGCGGCGTAGCAGGGGATCACAGTCGCTGGCGTGGCGCTGCACCAGGGCGTCCAGTGCCGCTGGATCCGGCGGCCGGCGCAGGTCGTGGATGTGCACCAGGGCGCCGGGAGCGGCCAACAGCCGCAGCGTCTGCCACAGCACGGCCGGATCGTGCAGATGATGCAGCAGGCTATTGCTGACGATTGCCGTGCAGCGGCCGGCCAGGTCGCCCAGATCGCCGACGGCCAGGGGCAGCGTCAGACAGCGAAAGCTGAGGCGCGGCCAGCGCTCAGCGGCGGCCTGCCGCCGCTGCTCGGCTAGAGCGAGCATGGCGACCGAACCATCCAGGCCCACCAGCTCGGCCGCCGGGCAGCGCTCCGCCAGCCGGAAGCTGAGATTGCCGGGGCCGCAACCGAGATCCACCACCTTCGATCCCAGGCCCTCAGGAGCCGCCTGAGCGACGATCCGCGCCACCAGAGCGGCGTCGCTGGCGTCGAAATCGGCCTCGGCGTAAACGCGAGCCTGCTCGGGATCCTCCATCAGCTCCGGTTCGCAGATCCGTTCCAGCACCACAGCTCCAGGTTTGGCAGCCGCCAGCTTCGCCCAGGAGCAACCCCCGTGGCCAAGCCGCGGGGCCGAAGCCGCGGCGCTGCTCCTGCCTAATCTCGCGCCGCGGATTGAGCGCTGCCGCCCCTGGATCACCGCAGCGCCGGCAATCACCACTCCTTCACCTGTCGCTCCGGTATCGCGATGACCGCCCCAACCCCTGCGCCCCTGCCCCTAGGGGCTCCGGCGCTCCATCCGAATGAAGCGTCGCCGCGGTTGACGCCGCTCGCCAGCAGCCAGCTGAACGCCGCGATGCTGAGCACCCTTGCACGCATCCCCGGGGACGGCCTCAAGGGACCGGGCTTTCCGCACCACGTGCTCGGCGAACTGCTGCACAGCCCGATTCTGCTGGAGCCCTTTCTTGAGTGGTGGGTGAGCGCCAAATCGGCCATGGCCCTGTCGGTGCGGGAGCAGGAACTAGTGATCCTGCGCATGGGCTGTCTCTATGCAAGCGATTACGTCTGGAAGCACCATGTGCCAGTGGGGCGTGAATTCGGAATTGACACCACGGAATTGGCCGCCATCCGCAGCGGCATCTACGACGGCTTCACGGCGCCGGAACAGGCCTTGCTCGTGCTCACCGACGAGATGGTGGAGCGGCGCACGGTGTTGGCGGCCACCTGGGCGCTGCACGGCCCGCGGCTGGAGCCATCGGTGGTGGTGGACCTGATCGCGCTGATTGCCCAGTACGTGCTGTTCGCCCTCACCAACAACGTGCTACAGGTGCAGCTCGAACCGGCACTGGCCGGCGAACCGGGCCTGGCGGACTGACGGCGCCGACGCTTGCACGCCTGGGCAGGGTCTGCTCCACATCCATGGTGCCGGCACGAACACTCGACACCACCCCTGGTGGTGGGTAGGGTCGTTCCATCGTGTGGCTGTAAACCGTGACCCTTTCCGCCCAACGTCCCCAAGCCAGTGACAGCGGGCCGGGCCCCGTCAACCCGCCGGCGGATGCCGACCTGAAAGCGGCGACTGGCCGCAGCGCCTTGGCCAACGAAGCGCCTGCGGCCAGCGGAACAGAAACCGCCCCGGACAGCTTCCCCGCCACCGCACCCGCCGCCAACCCCGTCTTTTATCGCACCTACAGCCGCAAGACCGCCACGGGTCGGGAAAGCTGGCATGAGGTGGCCGAGCGCAATCTCGAGGGTCTGCGCCAGCTGGGTCACCTCAGCGAGGACGAAGTGACCCTGCTGCGTCGGATGCAGCAGCAACAGAAGGCCCTGCCCTCGGGCCGCTGGCTTTGGATCGGTGGCACCGAATGGATCGAGCGACCTGAAAACTTCTCCGGGGCGTACAACTGCACCTCCACCAATCTGGTGGACTGGGAAGCCTTCGCCTTGATGATGGACCTGGCGATGATGGGTTGCGGCACCGGCGCCGTGATCGAACCCCATCTGATTGAACGGTTACCGGCGATTCGCAACCAACTGATCGTTGAAGTGATCAGTGACATCGGCGTCACCCCGGCAGAGCAACGCCAGGAGAGCACCACCCACAGCATCGACGACCACCAGGTGCGGATCAAGGTGGGTGACACCCGGGGGGGTTGGGTGGAGAGTTACCGCCTGCTGTTGCAGCTCTGCAGCGATCCCCGCTTCAGCGCACCGATCCAGATTCAGGTGGACCTGGCCGATGTGCGCCCGGTAGGTGAAGGCCTCAAGGGATTCGGTGGCATGGCCAATCCGGTGAAGCTCAAAGATTTGTACGGGCGGGTCGCTGAGCTGCTCAACCACGCCCGCGGCCGCCAGCTCACCTCGGTGGAATGCTGCCTGCTGATTGATGAGGCCGCCGTCACGATCGTGGCCGGCAACATCCGCCGCAGCGCCGGCATGCGCCAGTTTGCCGCCGATGATGTCGCCGCCTCCAGCGCTAAGGACAACCTCTGGCAGCAGGACAGCGAGGGCAACTGGCGCATCGATCCGGAGCGTGATGCCCTGCGCATGGCCAACCACACCAGGGTGTTCCACACCAGGCCCAGTCGCGAGGTGGTGCTGGAGGCGGTGAACAAACAATTCCAATCCGGCGAAGGAGCGATTCAGTTCGCCCCCGAGGCGATCGCCCGCTCCAATGCCGATCTGTTGCCAAGCCACGAGCTACGCGAAGAATTCATCGGCATCTACTGCGACCAGGGCAAGGAGGAGGCCGGCCGCTGGCTGCAACTGCACCATCCCGGCATCGAAGCCGACGAGCTGGAGCATCGCCTCGGCCGCTACGGCCTTAATCCCTGCGGCGAAATCCTGGGCGCCGATTTTCACTGCAATCTGGCCGAGATCCATCTCAATCAGATCGATCCTCACGATTACCCAGCCCAGGAGGATGCCTTCACCGCCGCCGGCATCGCCGTGGCCTGCCTGCTCAACCATCGCTTTGAAGTGGAGCGCTATCGCCAGAGCCGTGCCTGGGATCCGATCGTGGGGGTGAGCTTCACCGGGCTGTTCGACTTCTTCGTGCATGCGTTCGGTACGCCCTGGCTGCAGTGGTGGGAAGCGGGCCGACCCGACAGCGAAGCGGGCCGCGCCTTCCGGGCCGAAGAAGCCCGCTACCTGGGCCGCTGGAAGGAGATCGTGAACCAGGCGGTGGGCGAATACTGCGATCGCCATGGCATCCGCCGCCCCAATCGCTGCACCACCGTGCAACCGGCCGGCACCAAGAGCCTGCTCACCGGCGCCAGCCCCGGCTGGCATCCCCCCAAGGCCCAGCGCTTCATCCGTCGCATCACCTTCCGCAAGAACGATCCGGTGGCTCTGGCCTGCATGGACTACGGCTACACCATCGTCCCCAGTCAGTCGGATAAGGATGAGCAGGGGCGGCTCCTGGATGATCCGTTTGATCCCCGCTGCACCGAGTGGCTGGTGGAGATTCCGACGGAAGTGAGCTGGGCCAACATTCCCGGAGCCGACAAGGTGGAAATCAACAACTTCTCCGCCCTAGCCCAATTTGACTTCTACATGCAAGTGCAGCAGCACTACACCGCTCATAACACCTCGGCCACGGTTGAATTCCGTGAACATGAAATCGAGGCCCTGGCCGATGCCATCCATCGTGCCATTGATAACGGCCATGGTTACATCTCCGCTGCCCTGCTGGCCCGCTTTGATGCCAACGCCACCTTCCCGCGGCTGCCATTTGAACCCATCAATGAGGCCACCTATGCACGTCTGTCAGCCGAGGTGGTGGCGCGACGCTGCACCCCCGATTTCTTCGAGGCCCTGCGCCGCTATGACCGGGGTGAACTGATGGAAGCCGGGCCGGCCGGATGCGATTCCGACAAATGTCTGCTGCCGCTGGCTAAGCCCTCCTGAGCAACGACAGGCGGATTATCTGAGGGGGCGATCATCTGGCGATGACGCCTCCGGCGCCTAGCCACCACCAAGGCCCATCCAGCGATCGGAATACGTTGATCTACGTTTCACTGGCCCCTCAAGATCACAGTCTGACATCGAAATAGCCAGCCCGAACTGCTGCACGACAAGCAGCCTCAACGACGATCCAGGGTCGCACATCGCTACGTTCATCAATTTGGCCACAATGTTCACTCCTTGAGCTGCGACCTTCTTGCTGCCAGACCACACTGAGCGTTGCGAGCCTTCTTCGACCCCATCCTGTAGCAGGCCGGAAAGATCCCCACATTTCCAGCGGCGCCTCTACATAAACAACTGAGCAATGGCTCCGGCTTTTGTCCTCCCTAATCAGCTGATCACCTGTTGGACAGATCATCCGCTCAGTGCTGTGGTGTCAGCAATTGATTGAGCTCAGCTAATCAGACCCGACCCGAAGTTCAGTGCGCAGCACCCCAGGCTGTCGCCCTTCTACGATTCTGTGAGTAGACACTCACTTCCGATGGTGGCCGCTCCCGCTGAGGGCACGCAGCAGCGCAAGGCCGAGAATTTATCTGCTGCCGATGGCGACACCAGCAACGCCAGCATGGCCGACCTGACAGGTGCCAGCCCAGCCCACGCCGCCTTACCCACTCCGCAGCGACCTGGAGGCAATCCCCAGGGCCGCAAACTGCTGCTGGCGGTGCTGGCCCTTTTGGCCGCCGGTGGCGTGGCGGGTTGGTTGATCAGTCACTGGGGCCTCGAAGAAACCGATAACGCTCAGTTGCAGGCCGATCTCACCGAAATCTCCAGTCGCGTGCCAGGCACCATCGTGCGCGTGCCCGTGCAGGACAACCAGGAGGTGCAACGCGGCGATCTGCTGGTGAGCCTCGATCCGCGCGATGCGCGAGCGCGGCTGCTGCAGGCCCAGGCCGATCTGGTGGTGGCCGAGCGGGAGGCCCAAGCAATGCGCGCCCAGGCCGGTTCGACCGCCAGTCGCGCCGCTGCCGCCGGCAATGAGGCTCTGGCGGCCCAGCAGAGCGCCAGGGGCGAACTGACCCGGGCCGCCGCCGATCTTCGCCGGCTGGAGTTCCTGGTGAAACAGGGGGGCGTTTCCCAGCAGGACCTTGAACAGGCCCGGGCCACCTTCCTCAAAGCCCAGGGGGATTGGACCAGCAGCCGGGCCAGCGGCCAGAGCGCCCAGGCCAGTCTCAGCCAGGTGGGGGTTGACGTGCAGAAAGCGGCCGCCGCCGCCGCCAAGGTGCAGCAGGCCGCCGCCGCCCTGGCCCGCGCCCGGCTTGAGCTTTCCTACGACCAGATCCTGGCGCCCGCGCCTGGTCGGGTCGGGGCACGCACGGCTGAACCCGGCCGACAGGTACAACCGGGCCAACCGCTGATGACCCTGGTGGGCAGCACGCCTTGGGTGGAGGCCCACTTCAAGGAAACCCAGCTGCAAGCCCTCTATCCCGGCCAGAGCGCCGAAGTGCGCCTCGATGCCTTCCCCGGCCGGGTGCTGCCGGGGCGGGTGGTCAGCCTGGCGCCAGCCTCGGGGGCCCGTTTTGCCCTGCTGCCGCCGGAAAACGCCACCGGCAACTTCACCAAGGTGGTTCAGCGTGTCACCGTCCGGATCGCCCTGGATCCCCGCATCGATCCGGCGATCAAGGCCCAGCTGGTGCCCGGCCTCTCCGCCAATGTGCGTGTACAACGCCGATGAGCGGGGCCACGCTGAACGGGACCGCACTCAAGGAGACCGTGCTGCATGGGGCAGGCCCTGAGCCCCCCAGCCAGCTCACCCTGCGCCAGTGGTTGATCATCCTCACCGCCTCAATCGGCGCCCTGCTGGAGATCATCGACGTCAGCATCACCAACGTGGCGCTGATTCAGATCCAGGCCAATCTCGGCGCCAGCTTGGCCGAGGTGGGCTGGGTGGTCACCGGCTATGCCATGGCCAGTGTGATCATGATCCCGTTGAGTGAATGGCTCGGAGAGCTGTTCGGCCAGCGCAACTACTTCGTCTTCTGTCTGCTGGGCTTCACCGGCGCCTCGGTGCTCTGTGGGCTGGCGCCGAATCTGACCGTGCTGGTGCTGGCCCGGATCCTGCAGGGGCTACTGGGTGGAGGGCTGCTGCCCAAAGCCCAGGCAATCATCTTCCGCACCGTTCCCAAACAGCTGCAGGGCGTCGGTCAGGCGGTGTTCGGCATCGTCGTGCTGGCCGGCCCAGCCCTCGGCCCCACCTTGGGCGGCCTGCTCACCGACCTGCTTGGCTGGCGCTGGATCTTCTTCATCAATCTGCCCTTCGGCCTGCTCACCGTGGTGATGGCCCTGGCCTTCATGGATCAGGATCAGGCCAGCCAGCCCTCAAGCCGCGATGGCGGCCGGATCGACTGGTCCGGCATTGCCCTGATGGCGCTGAGCCTGGGCAGCCTGCAGCTGGTGCTGGAACAGGGCCATCAATACGACTGGTTTGACAATCAGGGCATCCGCCAGCTGGCCCTGCTGGCGGCGATCGGCCTGCCGCTGTTTGTGTGGTGGGAACTGCGCTGTCTCAATCCAGCGGTGGATCTGCGGGTGCTGCGGCATCGCTCACTGGCGGCCGGCAGCGTGTTCTCGTTTGTGCTCGGAATCGGGCTCTACGGCACGGTGTTTGTGGTGCCGATCTTCGCCCAGTCGGTGCTCGGTTACACCGCTACCCAAACGGGCCTGCTGATGTTGCCGGGGGCCCTCGCCTCGGCGGTGACGATGGCGTTACTGGGGAAAGTGATCCATCGCTTCGATCCCCGCCTGCTGATCGCCGTGGGAGCCCTGTTGATGGTGCTCACCATGACCAGCCTGGCGACGATCGGCCCGGATACGGGTGAGCGCAGCTTGTTCTGGCCCCTGATCCTGCGCGGCTCCACCACCGTGATGATGTTTCTGCCGCTGAGCCTGGCCACCCTGGGGCCCTTGCCCAAGCATGACGTCGGCTCCGGCAGTGGCTTCTACAACCTCACCCGTCAACTCGGCGGCACCTTCGGCATCGCCGTGCTCACCGTGGTGCTCGAGCATCAGCGAGCCGTGCATCGGGCCCAGCTCCTTGAACATCTGGGTCGCACCAACCCGATGGTGTGGCAGCACCTACTGCGTTTGCGTCAATTCCTGGCGATTCGGGAACCGAGACTTGGCACTGGGGATCAGCAGGCCTTGGAGATCCTCAGCCGCCAGGTGGATCTGCAGGCGTCGCTGCTGGCTTTCGGCGATGTGTTCCGCCTGGTGGCGCTGGTGTTTCTGCTGGCGATTCCGCTGGTGCTGCTGCTGGGCCGCCCGGAACAGAGCCGCTCCGCCCCTGGTCACTGAAGTGCCAGCGACCCCCTGAGACCATCGATGGTCAACTGCCCATCCTCGGCAGCAGCAACGGCAAGGCCTCACGGGTGCGGGCGCTCAGCTCGGTGAGGGTGCCGTGGACCAGGGCCTGCAGCATCAACCCCTCGCAGCAAGCCAGCAACACATTGGCCAGGGCCGGCGGCGCCAGTGGCGAACGCAGACATCCCTGCTCGCCGGCCATAGCCAGCAGCAGGCTCAGACGCTGACGGAAGCGGGCCATGAAGGCCTTGGCTTCCTCCTGGGCCGGACTCGCCTGGGGCCGCTGCAATTCGGCAAAAACCATGCGCAGCAGGCCTGGGTACTGGCGCACGAACTCGGCATGGAGCAGCAGCAGCTGCTCCACCTCCTGCAATGGATCGGCGCCGCCTGCGGTGGCGAGATCCGTGGCGAGAGCGGTGAACCGTTGCTCCAGCTGGCCCGTGGCCCAACGCACCGATTCGGCCCAGAGGGCATCGCGGCTGCGGAAATGGCGAAACAGGGCGGCATGACTGGTGCCCATGCGCAGGGCAATCGCTGCCGTGCTGATCTGGTCAGGCGCGGTTTCAGCCGCGAGCTCCAGCAAGGCCTGCACCGCCAGGCTGCGACGTTCGGCGGCGGGAAGCGCAGCGGCCCTGGGCACGGCGTCATCCGAGTCAGGTCGCAATCTAGGCGGGTTGGCCGGCCTAGCCTGATCAGCCGACCAGCCCGCTGGCCAGCCGCCCCCTGCGACCCATCGATCGGCCCCGCCCCAAACGTTCCCGCGCCAGCCAGGATCGCCGATCGATCCTGAGTCTCAGCTTCGCCTCCCTCGCGGTGGCCCTGGCTTTGGTTCTGGCTTCACCGGCACTGGCGCTGGAGGTCAGCCGCTGCCGAACCCTGCGCGAACAACGGGAGGCCCTGGCCACCGCGGCCATGGAAGCCGAGCTCACCCTGGTGCGCCAGATGCGCGAGCAGCTCTGCAGCCAACTCACGCGCCAGGCGGAGCTGTCCAATGCCAATCAACCGCTGCCAGCGGCTGGCGGCGGCGAGCCCGCCACGGACTATCAGGCCTTGCTCCACTGCCGGCAGCAGGCGGAACAGGTGCTGAAAGCGAGCCACCCGGTGCTCTACCGCAATCGCCTCGGCTTCACGTACTACACCCGCAGCGGGGCCTCCCTGGCCAGCCGCGCCGATGGTGTTCAGCGCAGCCTGCTAGCCGAGGCCTGTCCGGCCTGGCTGCGCGGTGAGCCCGAACCCGCCAGCGCTTCCCCCCCCCGATGACGCCAACGCTGAGCAGCTTCAGCGGCGACTTCGCCGCCCTCAGCCATGGCTTTCTGCTGCCGCCATCCCGGCGGCGACGCTGGCGGCACTGGCTGGGCCTGTTACCCAGTGCCGCCGGGGTGGCCCTGGGCACGGCCGTTCTGCTGGTGGGTGGCTTCACCCTGACGGTGCAAGCCCTGCTGGGATCTGATCGCCTCAGCCTCGCCTTCCCCTATCTGCAACCGGCCCTGGATCTGTTTCTGCGGGATCGGCACTGGCTGCTCGCCCTGCTGCTCACGGCCCTCAGCCTGGGGGGCCTGCTGCTGCAACTGGGCGCCATGGCCCCGCCACTGCGCATTCGCTGGCTGGCCCTGGCAGCGCTGCTGAGCCTGTTGGTGCTCACCACTGCCGTCGATGTGGCCTTCACCGAGGGCAATGGCGCCGTGATGGATGCCCTCAACCGACGCAGTGCCGGGGCCTTCTGGGGCACGGCGATCGGGCTGGTGGCGATCTATCTGCTCACCCTGCCGATCCAGTTCCTCACCACCTACGGCCAGCAGCGCTTTGCTCTGACCTGGCGGGATGCCAGCACCAACGCCATGGAGCGGAGTTATCTGCAGAGGCTCAACTATTACCGCCTCGAGGTGGAGAGGCCGCTGCTGGATCGGCTCGACAACCCCGACCAACGCATCGCCGAGGACATCCAGCGCAGTGTGGCCAGTTCCACCGACCTGGCGTTCGGCTTCAGTGCCTCGCTGCTGGCGTTGGCCGCCTACATCGTGGTGTTGATCGGCATCAGCAACACCCTGGTGATCACCCTGCTGATCACCACCCTGATCGGCAACGGCGTGATCGTGAAGCTGGTGCGTCGCCTGGCGGGGCTGAACTTCCGCCAGCAGGCCCTGGAGGCTGAATTCCGCTTCGCGCTGGTTCATCTCCGCAACAACGCCGAGAAGATTGCCTTTTTCCGCGGTGAACCACCGATCGCCCTGGAGCTGCGCCGTCGCTTCAACCGGTTGCTGCTCAATCTCGAACGCCTGATCCGCTGGCGCACCCTGGTGGAACAGAGCAGCGGCCTTTATGCATTCCTGATGCAGTTCGTGCCGTATCTGATCCTGTCGGTGACCTACTTCGCTGGCCGCGTCAGCCTGGGGCAACTCACCGTGGCCAGCATCGCCTTCAGCCAGGTGCAGTCCTCCCTGTCATTCCTGATCGATCGCGCCGACAGCTTCGCCGGCCTGTTCGCCAGCCTCGAGCGGATCGGCAGCCTCAGCCAGGCGCTCGGCAACGGCCTGGAAACCCTGATCGATCCCAGCAGCCCCCCGGAGAAGCCCCCGGCACCGATCCGCCAGCGGGGAATCGGCCCGGAAAGCAGCACCAGGGCGTTGGTCGACGAACCAGCCAACCAGATGCCACGCCTCGAGGAGCAGCTGAGCGACGACCAGCCCGTCGAAGCGCCATCCATGGACGCGCCACGACTCCCCAACACCCAGTCCGTCATCCCCAGACCGGCGATCCAACCCCCAGGAGAACCGCCTGCATTACTTCGGTTCCAAGGGCTGACGGTCACCCCACCGAACGGAACCGCCGCCCTGATCGACCAGCTCAATCTGGTGATCGAAGCGGGGGATCGGCTGTTGATCACCGGCCCCAGCGGCTGTGGCAAAACCAGCCTGCTCAGGGTGCTGAGTGAGCTGAGCCCCGCCGCCGCCGGCTCGATCAAACGCAGCGACGCCCTGGCGATGATGGTGCTGCCCCAGGCTCCTTACATGACCCTGGGCAGCCTCAGGGAGCAGATCCTGTTTCCCGGAGTCGCCGAAACCGAGGTCAATGCCGATGCCGAAGTGAACGCCGGAGCCGGGGCTGGCGTCATCGACGACACCCAGCTGCGCGCCATCCTGCGCCAGGTGCATCTGGACAGCCTGGAGCAGCGCCATCCCGATCTGGCCGAAACCAGCGACTGGGCGCGGGTGCTCTCGGGCGGAGAACAGCAGCGAATCGGCTTTGCCCGGCTATTGCTGCACCAACCGGATCTAGCGGTGCTCGATGAGGCCACCAGCGCCCTCGACCTGGCCAGCGAAGCCCAGCTCTATGGCGATCTCGTCGCCCGGGGCTGCACGTTAATCAGTGTCGGCCATCGCCGCAGCCTGCGGGCTTTCCATCAGCGGGAGCTGCGGCTGGATGGCCAGGGCGGCTGGATCCTGCAGCCGATCGCCTGAGATGGGCCTGAAGCGTCTGCCCAGCCTCGGTGTGCTGGAACCGACCAATCTGCTGCTGCTGGCCTGTGCCCTGATCTACGGCCTGATCGGCGAACCGGTGGATGGCGCCATCCTGCTGGTGTTCGTGGTGGGCATCAGCCTGCTGGATGGCCTGCAGCAGCTGCGCAGCAACCGCGCCCTCGCCGAACTGGCCCGGTTGTCGGCGCCACGGGCCCGGGTGCGCCGCGGCGATAGGGAGCTGGAGCTGAGCGCCGACGAATTGCAGCTCGGCGATCTGCTGCGGCTGGAGGAGGGGGATCGGGTGGCAGCTGACGCCGAGCTGTGTCAAAGCGAGTTGCATCAGACCGTGGGGCTATGGCTGGATGAATCGCTGCTCACGGGCGAATCGCTACCGGTGAATCGCCAGACGCCGGGAGAGAGGATCCTGGCTGGTTCCCTGGTGACCAGCGGCCGCGGCTGGGCCGAGGTGAAGGCGCTCGGCGCAGCGAGCGAACTGGGACGGATTGGCCGCAGCCTGGCCACGGTGGAACCACCGCCCACCCGTCTGCAGCGTCACACGCGCCGGCTCACCTCGCGCCTGACCCTGCTGGCCCTGGCCCTCTGTGCCGCTTTGGCGTTGATCCAGGGAAGCCTCAGCGGTGATTGGCCCGGCGCTCTGCTGGCAGCCCTGGCCCTGGCGCTGGCAGTGCTGCCCAACGAAATTCCCGTGGTCCTGAGCCTGTTCCTGGCCCTGGGGTCGCTGCGACTGGCCCGCATCGGCGTTCTGGCGCGCTGGCCAGCAGCGGTGGAAAGCCTCGGCAGTGCCACCGTGCTCGCCGTTGACAAAACCGGCACCCTCACCGAAAACCGCATGGCGGTGCAGAGCCTGCTGAGTTGGCCGCAGCAAGCCCCCTGGCAGGCCGGTGAGCCCCTGAGCGAACCCCTGCATGAGCTGCTCGAACTGGCGGTGCTGGCCAGCCGCGGCGATCCGGTCGATGCCATGGAGCGGGCGATCCAGCGACTGGCCAGCGATCAGCTCGGTGGCAGTGAACACCTCCATCCCGATTGGCCGCTGCAACGCGAATACCCCCTGCAGCGCGATCTGCTGGTGTTTTCTCGCCTCTGGAAGGACAGCAGCGGCAGCTGGTGCCTGGCGGCGAAGGGAGCCCCGGAGGCCATCGTCGATCTCTGCCATCTGGACGGCAGCGAGCGGCAGGAACTGTTGGCCGCTGTCAACCTTCTGGCCGGCCAGGGGCTGCGCGTGCTGGCGGTGGCCCGGGGCCTCGATGGCGAGGCCTTGGCCGACGGCCATCGCAGCCTCGCCGCCGAGGGACCGCCGCAGCGGCTGCACGATGTGCCGTTTGCCCCGGTGGGCCTGATCGGTCTGGCCGATCCGTTGCGGGCGGAGGTGCCCGCCGCGATCCGCGCTGCCCATGCTGCCGGCGTGCGGGTGGTGATGATCACCGGCGATGGACCGCTCACCGCCCGCTCAATCGCCGATCAGGCCGGCCTGCCGCCGGGTCCGGTGCTCTGCGGCGACGATCTGGAGGCGATGACAGCGGCTGAGTTGGCCTTGGCGACGGAGCGCATCGGCGTCTTCGCCCGGGTGATGCCGCAGCAGAAGCTGGCCCTGGTGCGCGCCCTGCAGCAGCGGGGCGAGGTGGTGGCGATGACCGGCGATGGCGTCAACGACGCTCCAGCCCTCAAGGCCGCCGATATCGGTGTCGCCATGGGCCGCCGCGGCACAGCGGTGGCACGCGAAGCCGCCGATCTGGTGCTGCTCGATGACACCTTTGCCGCCCTGGTGGCAGCCCTGGCCCTGGGCCGCCGCATCGACAGCAACCTGCACCGCGCCCTGGGTTACACCCTGGCGATCCACTTGCCGATCGCCGCCCTCGGCCTGCTGCCCTTGCTGGTGCCAGGCCAACCGCTGCTGCTGTTGCCCGTGCACATCGCCCTGCTGCATCTGGTGATCGATCCGGCCTGCACGCTGGTGTTCGAAGCCCTGCCTGGCGATCCAGCCCTGATGCGCATGCCACCGCGGCCGCCACAGGCACCCTTGTTCGCCCCCCTGCTCTGGCGCCGGGCCGTGATCCAGGGGATGGCGGTGATGGTCGTGGCCGCCGGCTTGCTGAGCTGGTCAAGCCGTCCTGGCCTGGCAGCACCTGCCGACAGCGTGGCGATCCAGCGCACCGTGGTGTTTGCGTTGTTGTTGCTCAGCAGCGGCGGCCTGGTGTGGCTGAATGCGGCACGACGCAACGTCCTCACGCTGGCAGGAGCCGGCATCGGCCTGGGGCTGTGGCTGCTGACACTCAGCCTGCCCGGGCTGCAGCGCCTGCTCGGTTTGGTGCCCTTGCCGGCCTCACTCACCCTGCTGGTGTTGCTGGCCAGCGCCCTCAGCCTGGTCCTGGCGGCCGCAGCGCCCCATGGGTTGGGACAGGGCAGGCAGGGTGGCTAACCAAGGTTGAGGATGGCTGCGATCACCAACGCTTGCTGGAGCCCTTGAGTCCGCTGGTAGCCGCAGCCACGAGCCATGGAGCATCGGGATCAGCGGCCTATCTGGTCGCCCTCGGAGCCATACCAGGGGCCTGGCTGCGCTTCCGCATGGTGAACCATTTCGAGCCGATGCTGCCGCGGCGCCACTGGGGCACCCTGGGAGTGAACCTGCTGGCTTGTTTCGGGCTCGGGCTGCTGGTGAACCTGGAGGCAAGCTGCGGTGAAGGCTCTCGGCGTTTGATGCTGCTACTGGGCACGGGTTTCCTCGGCAGTTTCAGCACCTTTTCCAGTTTCATCGCCGAACTGCATGCGGTGCTACGTCAGCGCAGGACTGCCGAAGCCCTGTTGCTCATAGGAAGCTCCGTCATCGGCGGTCTGCTGGCCATGGCGCTCGGCCTCAGCCTCGGAGGAGAGCCATGAAGCGGCAACTGCTGCGACGCGAAGCCCTGGATCTGGCCCTGGTGGCTGCGGGGGCCATCCCTGGGGCCCTGTTGCGTTGGCGGCTGGAAATGGTCACCGATCAGGTCATTCCTGGTTTGCGTGGTCTGGTCGAAGCCGATCTGCTCGCCAACCTGCTGGGCTGCCTGCTGATCGGCGCCCTGCTGGCCCAGCCCCCCCGCCAGGCCCGCTTGTTTCTCTGGGGAGCCATTGGCTTTTGTGGCTCACTGACCACGTTCTCCTCCTGGATGCTGGAGCTGACTCGGGTCCTGCAACACGGCAAGGGATGGCCAGCCATCTCGGTGCTGCTGGTGAGCCTGGTGGGTGGCCTGCTGCTCACAACCCTCGGCTATGAACTAGCCCAACGTTGTCGCGGCCCTGCATCGAGATCCTGATTCCACACCGTTGGGCTGAATCCTTGCGATCGGGATTCAACCCTGGCGCTGGATGCTGGCGCTGGCCGGGGTGTTGGTCACCCGTCCGCGCTCGTTCACGCCAGTGGCCCAGCAGGGGGCTGATGCCGCTGGCCAGGCCGGTCGTCAGCGCTTCCGCTCAATGGTCTGCCAGCACATCGGCATGCAACAGATCCATGACGGCCAGCACCTGACTAGTTTCC
Source organism: Bifidobacterium breve (assembly GCA_943325005.2). Classification (GTDB taxonomy): domain Bacteria; phylum Cyanobacteriota; class Cyanobacteriia; order PCC-6307; family Cyanobiaceae; genus Cyanobium. Next base: position 27,357 of record CALPNT020000012.1, read on the forward strand.
TCGTTGGCGAGATTGAGGGTGATCGCCAGGTTAGTCAGGATGTTGAGTTCGTCGGCCTCCAGAGGACCATCGGAACGCATGATTTCAGCAGCGACGGCATAGGCGGTGGAGCGCTGGGGTTGGTCAAGGGCCTCGGCGGCTTCCACCATCAGATGCTGGGGGCCCTTCTGGCGCAGCTCTGAGAGCAGGGTGTTCATCATCTGCACCATCTTCTCGTCGCCGTAGTGCTGAAACGGCCGGCGATAGTCGAGGGAATGGCGCAGGGCACGGGAGCCGGCCATCGTCAGGGTGCCGTCCCAGGAGACAGCGGCCAAGGCAATGGCCGCAAAGGCTGTAGCGGCATCCATGGAGACAGTGGTGGTCATGACGTGAACATTTAAAGGGAAAAGGACGTCACCAACCAAGGGCAAGGCGGTCTGACCGGCGGTAGCTGATCACACCAGAAGGCGCCCCTGAGGATTCCTACCTAAGAGCCCCGCGTGCCCGACAGACAAGTGGACCATGTTGGTTTCGCAACGAGGTCCAGTCTCGGGGTTGGGTGGCATGGTCCCTGGAGAGCACCGAGCCAATCGGCGAGTCGTGGCACGGAGCCGGTTGGCAACCCCAACGCCTGAACCGACCCATGCATTGCAGCGGATCTGACACTTTCCTGGTGGACTCTGAGGATCTGAGGTCCAGGGCACCAGCGGATGGCCCTGCAGCACCTTAAGAGCTTGGGATCACCACGGCCGGGCGTGAGTTGACGCCGCTTTCCATTTGATCGCCACGATGATTTGCTCAAGCGGCTCGCTGACAGTGTGCAACCGATAGTCGACGCTGATGTTGCACCTTGACGACTTGGCCCTGATGACGGTGCTCGAGGCTTCCCTGCAGCAATCGTGAGCACAAGGGCCACCGGGCCCACAATGGCCGCTGATTGCATTGCTCTGGCCTGAGGTTGCCATGTCCCGATTGATCGACCATGGTCTGCGGCTGCGCCAGCTCTGGATCGCCTACCTGCTGGCGATGCTGTTTCACGTGGAGCTGGGTCTGATGCCCCTGTTCCATGGGCAGTCAGCTCAGATTGAAAGTGCGGTGAATCCCGCCAAGCTGGCGCTTGTGTTCTGGGGGATGCTGCTCTATTTCCTGATTCCCCTGGTCTGCTTGTTGCTGATCACCTATGCCACCGGTGATGCCGATCATTGCCGCCGCTGGCGCCCCTGGCGGCGCATCCACTTCTGGATCAGCATCATCTACACAGTCACCAATATTCCCCACCTGATTGCAGATATCGTGATTCCAGATTCCCGAGCTGACCAGGTCTTCCTGATGGCTGTTCTCTTGCTAATTGGTTTACTGATTAACCGCGAAGCCTGGTGCTGGATGCGACAACCCATCCTCCCATCGGCAATCCCCACCCCCCGACCCAACCCGGCACCTGACCAGAACCATTAACCTGAAAACATCAGCTGACTTGTCATCGGGCATCCTGACCCCCATTCAAGTGGCTCCAGGCTTTCCCGTAGATCCCACGCTCCACCGCGGGGAGCGGGAGTTTTAATTTATATCGTCATCAGCTTCAGTATCACTGTTGCGACCCTGCTGGTAGCCCTGCAGCTCCGCCTCCCGATTTCCGCCTTATTTGGTGTCACGGTGATCGATCACCGCTGCATTGGCTCAGTGAATCGCTGGGCCAATCGCCGCCTGGAAAACTATCGCCAGGAGCTCGAAGCTGAACAGCATGGCAAGCAGTTCCAGCATGCTGCCTATCCCAACATTGCCACCAGTCTGATCAACCGCTTCGATCACCTGATCACCGAGCGCATGCTGGATCAACAACGGCAGGAGATCATCCACACAGCCCTTCGCACCTCCCAATGCCGTCCGGTGTTCGAATGACAGTCCAGTCCGCAACAGACCCCGTCCCACTGAGCCAGGGCCCAGCCCAACCGCCCCCAGCTCTGGGTCAGCCGATTCTTGTGCTCGGTGGTTTCCTGATCAGCCCTGAGGCCTACCAGCCGATGGGCGAAGAACTGCGGCGACTGAGCCAGCAGCCGGTGGTCGTGGTGCCGGTGAACAAGCTCGACTGGCTGCTGACGGTCTTCCCCTTCGGCTGGGCCCGCATCCTCGATCGGGTCGCAACAGCAGTGCAGGCCCTGGTGGCAGCCTCGGCCACGGGCAAGGTGACCCTGATCGGCCACAGCTCTGGCGGCATCATGCTGCGCCTGTTTCTTGCCGATGGTCCGTTTGAGCAGCGCCACTACCGCGGTCGTGAACGGGCCGACACGCTGGTGATGCTGGGCAGCCCCCACACCGCGATCAAAGCAACGCCGCTGCGCCGGCTGGTGGCAGAGCAGCTGCCGGGCGCCTGGTTTGGCCGCCCTTCAGAGCGCCATCCGGTGCGCTATGTCTCGGTGGCCGGCGACCTGCCCCTGCAAGACCCTGGCGTCACCTCCACCGCTCGGCGCCTGGCTCCCACGGCCTACCGCAACAGCACGGGCCGCAGCGATGACCGCGGTGACGGATTGGTACCGGTGTCTGCCGCCCTACTGGCGGGCTCCGAAACCCTGGTGCTTCAGGGGGTTGCCCATGGTGGCGCCTTCGGCAGCCGCTGGTACGGCAGCCCCGACGTGGTGCAGCTCTGGTGGCGGCAGCTGGTCCAGCCAAGCCGAAGCGATCGACCGGCCTGAGGCCAACGCTCAGATCAAGGCCTGCTCAAACGCGCGGCGCAAGTCCTCGCTCAGGCTGGCCAGCAGTTGGCGGCGCTTCGCCTGGTCAAGGCCGCGACTGCACTCGGTCACGGAGATCGGCGTGCCGATGGTGATTCGGGCCCGGCGGGCACCGAGCCGGGGTCGGGCCGGCAGCCCCTCCGTATGGATTCGAGCCAGGGCATCGTGGATCAGCAGGGTGGTTTCCATGAACCGCTCGAAACTCGGGCGCTCGGCCACATAGGAGCCGGAAACGGCCACGAAGGTTTCGGCCAGGCGCATGGGCAGCGCGGCCAGAGCAGCCCCATGGGCGGCCCGATCCGCCAACGCCCGATCCAGGGGCGAGAGCTGTTGGCGCGGGGGCAAATCATCGCGGTAGATCCAGCGCCAGCTCTGCTCCTCCACCCGCCGGCAGCGTTGGGCGGTCGTTCCGGTTGATGGGCAACCGAAATGGCTCTCAGCCAGAACCAGACAGCGTTCCACCAACTGCTCAAGGCGCCAACTCAGTCGAACGGTCTTGGCACTTGGCTGGGCTGGCCCCCGTGGCAGGCCGCCCCTGGTGAACGCCATTCCCGAACAGGATCCATCCAGGCACTCCAGCCGATCCAGTAACGCCTCACTGATTCGAACCAGCCGCCCGTAGGGGCCGTCGACGGCATCGCCCGTTCGATCACCAACCAACGCATCGGCTGCTGCCATCAGCGACCTGCTCTGCGCCGGCGCCGGCAGACCCATCCAGGCCTCAAGCTTGGTCATCAAGCGCGCCAGCCGTGGCCAGTCAGCCTTGCGGTACGTGTACTGAATCGCGATCGGCAGCAGCAGCACCTCCTCACTGCGACCGGCCTGGCGCAGGTCGTCCACACACCAGAGGGCGAGCTGGGCGACGCCAGGCTCGAGCGGTCCGATGCATTCACTGTGGCCATTGGTGGCCCCTTCCGGTGCCACCGCGAAGGGAAAGCGCCCCGCCAACACCAGCTGGCGAGCCTGGCGCAGCGCCGTCCAGTCCGGCTGGCGCCCGCGTCGCAACGACACCCCACCGAGGCTCGCAAGTAACCAGCCCAGGGGACGACCGGCCCAGAGCGGCATGCCGCGGTCGAACAGGAATTGGGCGTGCAAGGGGGCGCCCAGGTTCAGGCCGAGCCTGGCAGCCCGCCGCGGCAGCACCCGAGAGAGCAGATGCAGACCCAGCAGGGGATCATCGACCTCCACATGACGAAACGCCAGCACCAGCCGGGCCTGGCCGCTGCCGAAGCGATGCCAGCAGTGCGCCAGGGTGTCGTCCCCCTCCACCTCGATCGCGGTGATCGCCGCCGGCAGCCAGGGGAAGATCCGCAGTCGCAACAGCAGGGGCAGCAGACCCTGCACCACCGCCAGCACCCAGGGGCGGAAGGCCGGCGCGATCGGGGCCAGGGCGGGCTGGAAACGTTCGATCATGCGGTGAATGCTCTCAGCCGCTGGAGCGCCTCGCCGGCCTTCCACCGCTGCTTCCCGAACAGCTATCGATCCATCGCTGTTTGCTCCGGGACGTGGCCCTCCAGCCAGGCAAGGAGATCGGCGAACACCCGCTCGCGATCGAGGTCGTCGTACAACTCGTGATAGCTCTCGGGATAGGAGCGCCAGGTTTTGTCGGCGCTGCCGGCGGCGGCATAGAAGCGCCGCGCCCCTGCTGCCGGGGTGACCTGATCGGCGCCGCTCTGCAGCAGCACCAGGGGCAGGCGCAGATGGGGTGCGGCCTGGCGCAGGCGAGCGGTGGTGGCCAGAAACTCGCTGCCGAGCCGGGCTGAACAACGGCTGTGGCGCCAGGGATCGGCCGCCCGCTGGGCCAACACCAGGGGATCGCGGCTGGCGGCGGTGTCAGCGATGCCGGTCTCGAGGGTGAACTCAGGCCACAGCCAGGACAAGAGCCGCGCCAGCAGCAATCGCCAACGAGAAACGCCGGCGGCATCGAGGCCTGGATTGGTCAGGATCAGGCCCTGCACGCCAAGGATCTGCAGGGCCTGCGGTGCTTCGAGGGCCAGATCGAGCACCACGGTTGCCCCCATGCTGTGGCCGACGAGAAAACAGGGAATCCCCGGCGATCGGGCGATCACATCGGCGAGGAAAGCCAGCACAGCCCGGCGCCACTCGCCCCAGCGCTTCATCGCCCCGCGCCGTCCCGGCGACAGGCCGTGACCGGGCAGATCGATGGCCTCAATCGCGTAGCCGTGGGGGACCAGAGCCGCGGCCAGGCGCTCAAACGTGAGGCTGTGGCCGCCGATGCCATGCACACAGACCAGCACCGCCCGAGCCCGGCCCGCCGGGCGCCAGCACCGATAGTTCAGGGGACCGGCCTCCCAGCCCAGCAGCGTTGCCTGCTGATGGGGCGAGTTGGTGTCGGGCTGGCTGGTGACCATCGCTTCCATGATGGAGCCGGTGAGCTGGCGTGCCAATGGCAGGTTCAGATCTTCGAGGATGGCCGTTCAGCGAGGACCTCGCACCACAGGCCGCGGTGATCCGCCTGAGCCATGGCTTGATTCACATG
>CALPNT020000013.1 GCA_943325005.2 Bifidobacterium breve
ATCATGAAATCCTCGATCAGCGCACTCTTTTCCATCTGCAACACGGCAGCATCGGCAGCCACCCGCTCCAGCATGCGACGCACATGGGGGAGGTTCTGGCGGTTGGCCTGCTCCAGCTCAGCACGGCTGACCTCGAAGTTGGCCTTCAACCATTCCTGACCGTAGTTGAGGTGGGTGTATTCATCTTTGACGACGGCCTCAGTGATCCTGCGGGCGAAAGGATCGGCAACTGGAATGTAGATGTGATAGGCGGCAATTGCAAACGCCTCGATCAACAAGGACTGGATCAGCAGGCAGGTGACCACCTTGCCGTCCCGCAGTCCAGCTTGAAAGTTGTCCCGAAGCGGGGTGAAGAATTCCTTGGCGAAGGGCATGTCGGCTTCGACACCGAGATTGGCGGCGCAGGCCGTGAAGCCCTTCATGTGCTTCAGCTCCATGCGGGCCAGCCGCGCCAGCTCCTCGGCCTGATCGGGAATCAAGGTTCCCAGGGAGATGTAGTTGTCGTGGGCTTCCTGTTCCCCTTCGATCACGATTGCGTTGATGCGGCTGTAGGCATCCTTGTAAACGGGGCTGGTGAAGTCGGGCAGCTCGTCGCCGCTCGATTCTGCGATTAGCTGGCCCGCGGCAAGATCCCGACTGGTTTCGACCTCAGCGCGGCTTCCGGCGTTCGTAATGGATTGGATGGTCGGCATGACAACCGCGATCAACGTCTGTTCGCGACTGTAGTCACCCTGCTCCTGAAGTCGGTGGCCAGTCACTGCGCAGCAAGGCATCCAGGCGTCGCCGCCAGCCCTCGACCAGCCGTTGATAAAGCCGTTCGCCCAGCTCGGCACTGGCGCCCTCGGCACTGCCGATCACGCCACTGGCACTGAACTCGCTGGTGATCCAGCAGCAAGGGGCCAGACCCTCCAGGCTCCAGCCCTCCGGCGGCAGGCCGGCGGCCCGCCGAGCTTCGGCAGACCTTGGATCCAGCGGGGCACCAGCTTGATCGCCAGCGCGCATGGCACCGGTCGCGCCATCGATTGGGCGGATCACAGCGTGAGGTCCATCACTGGGTCGCATCGAACCGGTGAGCTCCGGTGCCAGATGCAGCATCAGGCTGGTTTCAGCCAGACCAGCATGGAGCCCTTGGCTGCGTTCCGGCTCCGGAATCAGCTCATCGATGCCCTCGGGGCCGCGCCAGAGAAAGCAGGGCAGAACTGCGAGGCGCGGATGGTGAGAGCGCAGGGTTCGGCCCGCCACCTCCAGCAATCCGATCTGACCGCCGTGGCCGTTGAGCAGCACCAACCGCCGGAAGCCAGCCAGCTCCAGCTGGCGGCCAACGTTCACCACTAGGGAGATCAGCAGCTCCGCTGGCAGGCTGAGGGTGCCGGCAAAGCCCTGATGCTCCGGAGAGAAACCCAGATGCTGCAATGGCAATCGCCAGATCGGCAGACCTGGATCCAGTTCGGCCAGCACCGCATCGGTGATCCGATCGGCGAACAGGGCATCGGTGCTCAGGGGCAGATGGGGGCCGTGCTGCTCAAAAGCTCCAAAAGGCCAGATCACCGTGCTGCCGGGCCTGGCGGCCTGGCGCTGCAGCTCCGGCCAGGTCATGGTCTCAAGACGGCGCTGGGACTGGGTCATGGCGGCAGATTGGTGCTGGCGGGCGGCTGGACCGACTCCTATTCGTACAGTGTGGGCCCGCAGCACTTCAGAGGTCATGGCCGGATCCGGCAATCCCGCGTCACGTCAGCCCCTGAATCCTGGCCAGCGTCCTGTCCCCCAGGAGCCTCGCAAGCCACCCCAGGTGCTGATGATCAAGAAAGAGGACGTGGTGGCTGTCCGCTCCGCTGCGGCCGCCGCAGTCGAAGCGCCCAAGCCCCTGGCCGCTCCGCTCGCCCCCGCAGGCGTCCCTGCCCCGGCTACTGCCCAGGCGCACCCGGCTGCCGCCCAGGCGGCCCCCGTTGCCAACCAGGCTCCCGCCGCCCAGGCCCGCGTTGTCTCCGATGACGAGCTCTTCGACATGGGAGCGATGCAGGGGATGACCATGGCGGACCTGCTCGGTCCGGATGATCGCCGTGGCAAGGCTTCGGGATCAGCCAAGCGCCAGGTTGGTTCAGCGTCCTCAGGGGCTCCCACAGCGACGGCGCAAGCCCCCGCCCGCAGCGTCGACGATTTCGATTTTGACGAAGAGGCCTTCCTGGCCGCCCTCGATCAGAACGAGCCGGTGGGCACCACCGGTGAGGTGGTGCGCGGCACCGTGATCGGCGTCGAGAGCGACGGCGTTTATGTCGATATCGGCGGCAAGGCGCCGGGCTTCATGCCCAAGAGCGAATGCGGCCTCGGGGTGATCACCAGCCTCAAGGAGCGTTTCCCCCGCGGACTGGAGCTGGAGGTGCTGGTCACCCGCGAGCAGAACGCGGATGGGATGGTCACCATCAGTGCCCGTGCCCTGGCCCTGCGCCAGAGCTGGGAGAAAGTGCGCCAGATGGAGAAGGATGGCAAGGTGGTGCAGGTCAAGGTCACCGGTTTCAACCGGGGCGGCGTCACCTGCGATCTGGAGGGCCTCCGGGGCTTCATTCCCCGCTCCCAGCTCAACGAGGGCGACAACCATGAGGCCCTGGTGGGCAAAACGCTGGGGGCCGCCTTCCTGGAGGTCAATGTTGAAACCCACAAGCTGGTGCTCTCCGAGAAGCGCGCCGCCAGCGCCGCCAGGTTCACCGAGCTGGAGGTGGGCCAACTGGTCGAAGGTCAGGTGGTGTCGCTGAAGCCCTATGGCTTCTTCATCGACCTCGGTGGCGTCAGCGGTCTGCTGCATCACTCCTGCGTCACCGGCGTGGCCCTGCGCGATCTGCGCGAAGCGTTCCAGCCGGGCGATCGGGTCAAAGCCCTGATCACCGATCTCGACCCGGCTCGCGGCCGCATTGCGCTCAACACTGCTCTGCTGGAAAACCAGCCCGGTGAACTGCTGATCGCCAAGGAACAGGTGATGGCCGAGGCGGCCGAGCGAGCCAACCGCGCCCGCTCGGTGTTGCGTCAACAGGAGCAGGCGGCGGGATGAGTCGGCTTCGTGTGGATGGCCCCCTTGGTGCTGAGGGTTCGCTCGGCCTGGAAAGGGAACTGGCTGCCGGACTCGACTGGGAACTCGATTACTACTCGCGCCCGATCCTCGAGGAAGACGGCAAAAAGCGCTGGGAGCTGTTGATCTGCGCCACCCCAGATCCGCTCGGTTCAGCCCGGGAACCTGCCGAACCCTTCCGCTGGATGCGCATCTGCCCGGCCAGCAGCGTCAATTCGATCTGGTTGAAGGAGGCGATCGAAGCGGCCCTCGCTGAAGCCCTCGCCCAAGGTTATGGCAATCCGCGCCGGATCCGCTGTTGGCGGGGCTCGATGCGCACCATGGTGCAGCGAGCCGCTGAGGGCTTGGGACTGGAACTGGTCCCCAGTCGCCGCTGCTACAGCCTGGTGGAATGGCTTCAATTTCGCCAGCTTGAGGTTTATCCCCAGGAACCCGGCTATCTAGCGGGCCCCCTGGCACCGCCGCCCCTGGCAATCCGGCCGATTTCGGTGCCGTTGCCTGAGGCAGTGCGCGGTGATCGCTGGGGCTGGGCCACCCTGCCCTTCGGTGCCTTGGCCGAAGCCAGCGACTGGGAAATCGGCTTCGCTGGCCTGCTGAACCTGCCACCAACAGTCGCTGCAGCCACGCCGATCCCTGGGATTCGCCTGTTCAGCCGCACCCGTGCTCTAGCCATTGCCGGCTGGTTAGCGGGCCTGGAGCCGGTTCGACTGGAGGTCGATGGCGACCAGCTGGTCCTGGAAGCCGGCCTCGAGGATCGTTGGCTGCTGGCGAGCCTGCCCGCCGAGGAAGCCGGGGCGGCCGCCAGCGCCTTTGCAGCCGCCAGGGACAACGCCGGTGGCCTGCAGTTCATCGCCGTTCAGAGCGCCGATGGGGCCGAGCGACTTGACGGTTTCTGGCTGTTGCGGGATCTACCCGATGGCTGAGGCCCTCGAGGCTCCCTTCGATCGACCGGATGCCGGCTTCAATGATCGGCCCGGCTGGACCTGGGTGGGAACCTACGGCGGCCACTACCTGCAGGCCGATCGGCTCTCGGCGTTTGAGCATGGCTTTTTCACCCGCCAGTGGCAAGGCCGCGGCCCGGGCGAGCTGGCCGGCTACCTGAGCGCCGGGATCAGCGTGCACCGAACCCAGCAGATTCACAGTGCCGTGGTGCTCTCAACGGCCGAGGCCAGCTCTGAACCCTGGCCTGATGCTGATGGGCTGGTCAGTGATGGCGGTGGCCAGAGTCTCTGGGTCTGCGGTGCCGACTGCACCCCCGTGCTGATGGCCGATCCCCACAGCGGACGGGTGGCGGCCTGCCATGCCGGCTGGCGTGGTGTGGCGGGTCGCATCCTGCCGGTGGCCATGGCTCGCCTCGCCGCCGCCGGATCCAATCCCGCCGATCTGCTGATCGCACTTGGTCCTTGTGTCAGTGGAGCCAACTACCAGGTGGAGCGGCCCGTGAGCCTGGAAGTGGCGGCCTCCCTGCGCAGCCACGGCAGCCAGAACGAGGCGGCCCTGCAGGAGCTGATCGCCTGCGGCGCTCTGCTGGCCGACCCCGATCCTCACCATGATCGACTTGATCTGCGCAGCGCCATCGTGCGGCAACTGGAAAACGCGGGCGTTCCGAGTGATTCCATTGCGGTTTGTCCCCTGTGCACGGTTGCAGAACCAGCTTTATTCCATTCCTGGCGTCGGGATCAGGTCAAGCTGGTGCAGTGGAGTGGCATCATCTCCCAGGGCTGAGCGGCCAGAGGCTGGACATCTTCCCGGGCTGAGCACAACGCTGCTGAAAGCAGGTCACCGGCGACGGCTTGGCAGTGGAACAGGGCGAGTGGTTGCCGAGTCGCCATAGCCCAAGCCAAACCAGATGGCGAGCCTGGACATGGCTCCGAGTGGCGTACATGTCAGGGCGAGACTCTGCTGCGACTTGCAAAAGGTGCCACGGGGTGAGATGATGCAGATGTTGCATAAATGAGCACATGCTTACCGGAATCGAGCTTCTCGCCAAGGTCAAGGAGATGGGAGATGTCAGCAAGTCAGACCTGGTCAGGGCCTGCGGCTATGTCTCCGCCAAGCGGGATGGGACCGAACGGTTGAACTTCACCGCCTTCTATGAAGCACTGCTCAATGCCAAGGGCGTCGACTTCGGCACCGCGCCCAAAGCCGGGAAGGCAGGCCGCAAGCTCAGTTTCAACACCAAAGTTCAGTTCAACGGCAATCTGATGGTGGGCAAGGCCTACACGGCCATGCTCGACCTCAAGCCCGGTGACGAATTCGAAATCAAGCTTGGTCGCAAACAGATTCGTCTCGTTCCCCTGGGAGCCGAGGACGAAGAAGGTTGATCGCAATCGCCTCCGCCAGGCGGATGCCATCGATCGCGGCCGAGAGAATTCCGCCGGCATAACCAGCACCTTCACCCCCTGGGTAGAGCCCAGGGGTGTTGGTGCTTTCACGTGTTGACCCATCGCGGTTCAACCGCAGCGGTGAGGAGGTGCGCGTTTCGACGCCCGTGATCAGAATGCCAGGGCCGCTATAGCCCGGAATGCGACGTTCAAAGGCAGGAAGTGCCTCTTTGAGGGCGGCGATCACGAAATCGGGCAGACACGAATCCAGTTCGCTCAGGCGAATGCCCGGTTGATACGAAGCTTCCACGCCGCCCTTGCTGTTGTGACTGCTGCGGCCAGCGAGAAAATCCGGCACCCACTGGGCCGGGGCGCGGTAATCACCGCCGCCGGCCGCGAACGCCTGCTGTTCCCAGTGTCGCTGGAAGGCAATACCCGCCAACGGATCGCCTGGGGCCTCGCCCCAGGGCTCCAGATCCTCAAGGGTCACGTTCACCACCAGGGCACTATTGGCGTTGCGCTCATTGCGGGAGTGCTGGCTCATGCCATTGGTGACGACGCAGCCCCGCTCCGAGGTGGCCCCCACCACCAGCCCACCTGGGCACATACAGAAGCTGTAGACATCGCGGCCGCCGGCGATGTGATGCACGAGCTTGTACTCAGCCGGCCCCAGGCGCGGATGACCGGCCGCTGCGCCCCAGCGGGCCCGGTCGATCAACGGCTGGGGATGTTCAATCCGCACCCCGATCGCAAACGGCTTGGGCTGCATCGCCACCCCCTGCCGATGCAGCGCCGCGAAGCTGTCGCGGGCACTGTGTCCTGGGGCGAAGGCGACGTGATCCGTGGTGATGATCTCGCCACTGGCCAGCTTCACACCGCGCACCTGCCGCGAAAGGCCGGGCTCCAGCACCAGCTCCTGCACCAGGCAGCCAAAGCGCACCTCCCCCCCCAGCGCTTCGACATGCGCCCGCAGGCCCCGCACCACCGTGGCCAGCTTGAAGGTACCGATGTGGGGCCGGTGCAAGGTGAGGATCTCGGCGTTGGCGCCAGCAGCCACCAACTCTTCGAGCACCTTGCGCACCAGGCGGGGATCCTCGCTGACCTGGCTGTAGAGCTTGCCATCGGAGAAGGTGCCGGCTCCGCCTTCCCCGAACTGGGCATTGGATTCGGAGTCGAACGGCTGGCTACCGCGCCAGAAGCCGAAGGTGTCGGCACTGCGTTGCTTCACCGGTTTGCCCCGTTCCAGCAGCAACGGACGCAGGCCCATCTGGGCCAGCAACAAGGCGGCGAAGTAGCCGCACGGGCCTGCCCCTACCACCACCGGTCGCCGTTTGAAAGCCTCGGCCTCCGCCGCCGAACCATCCCCTGCTTTGGCGACGAATCGGTAAGCCGTATCCGGTGCCGGTCGCAGATGGGGATCGCCGGCGAAGCGCTTCAGCAAGCGCTGTTGCTCGGCGCCGCTGAGGGCCAGGTCGAGGTCGAGGCTGTAGACGAGGGCGATCGCCCCATGCCGGCGTGCATCAACACTGCACTTCACCAGCTGATGACGTCGCAACGCTTGCGGCGGCAGCTGCAGCCGGCGGCACACGGCGGCGCTGAGCTCAGCATCCGTGTGATCCAGGGGTAATTTCAGCTCACTCAGACGCAGCAAGGGTTCACTCAGGGCAGGGGGCGATCAGGACGGGGGGACTCAGGCTAAGAACGGCAAGGACGACCCATTTCGGGGCTGCCTGGGCTGGGCTGGGCAGAATCGGGAGGATCGACCGACAGGATTGCCGATTCCGAGGACTATCAATCCTTCTATACGTCCATGCAGGGGCCAGGGGCCAGGGGCCGGAAAGCCCCCCGTGGCGAATCCGCTGAAATCGAGACCTGGCGGCGGCAGCACCTCGTGAGAGGTGCCATGGTGGAAACATCTTTCCTGCGCCATCCCAACTGCGCTCTTCCCATGGGCATCGCCCACTGCCCCCTCTGCGTCGGTCTGGCGATTCTGTCGGTGGTGCGCTCCAGCGCCTGTGCCCTCTTGCTCTGGCAGTGGATCCAGCCGCAGATCCAGTCGTCCTTTACCGCTGGCGGCACTCCCAGCAGCCTGCGCCCCGCACTCTGAAGGCCTCCCTGCGGAATCGCCTGCTGACGGGTGGGTGGAGCCACTCCTCCTGAGCGAGGGGATCAGCAACTGAGCTGCTGTTCCAGTTCGGCCACCAGCAGGCGCGTGCGCACAATGGCGTCGGGGTTGAGGCTGATCGAATCGATACCCTCCTCCACCAGAAAGCGCGCAAACTCGGGATAGTCGCTGGGGGCCTGGCCGCAGATGCCGATCTTGCGACCGCAGCGTTTGGCGCTCTGGATCGCCAGCCGGATCATCGCTTTCACCGTGGCATGGCGCTCGTCGAACAGCTCGGCCACCAGGGCTGAATCGCGATCTAGGCCCAGGGTGAGCTGGGTGAGGTCGTTGGAGCCGATCGAAAAGCCATCGAAACGCTGGGCGAAGGCCTCAGCGCCGATCACATTGCTGGGCAGCTCGCACATCACGTACACCTCCAGGCCGTTCTGGCCGCGCACCAGGCCAGCCTTCGCCATCTCCGCCAGCACCCGGTCCCCCTCCTCCGGAGTGCGGCAGAAGGGCACCATCGCAATCGCATTGGTGAGCCCCATCGTCTCGCGCACTCGCTTCAGGGCCTGACATTCGAGGGCAAAGGCCTCGCGGAAGCCCTCGGCGTAATAGCGGGAGGCGCCACGCCAGCCGATCATCGGATTTTCTTCGCTGGGCTCAAAGGCAGCGCCGCCAAGCAGGCGAGCGTATTCATTGCTCTTGAAATCGGAAAAGCGCAGGATCACCGGCCTGGGAAAGAACGCCGCGGCGATGCGCCCCATCCCCTGGCTGAGCAGATCGACGTAGTAGTCGGCTGGTTTGGGGTACTGACGGGTGAGTTCGGCGATAGCAGCTCGCTCCGCTGCGTCGGCCACCTGCTCGGGCTGGAGCAGGGCCATCGGATGGACACGAATGTGGTTGGCGATGATGAACTCCAGCCGGGCCAGGCCGACGCCATCGCAGGGGATCGCCGCCAGATTGAAAGCCTCCTCCGGATTGCCCACATTCATCAGGATCTGGGTGCAGGTGGTGGGCAGATTGTCGAGGCGCTGTTCGTCCACATGGAAGGGGAGCGCGCCGCGGTAGACGTGGCCCACATCCCCCTCGCAGCAGCTGATCGTGATCGTGTCGCCATCGACGATGCGACGGCTGCCATCGCCGGTGCCGACGATCGCCGTGATCCCCATCTCGCGGGCAATGATCGCCGCATGGCAGGTGCGGCCCCCCTGGTCGGTGACGACGCCACTGGCTTTTTTGAGAATCGGCTCCCAGTCCGGATCGGTACGCACCGTAACCAGCAGATCGCCGGCCTCAAAGCGCTGGATCTCGGAGGGATCGTTGATCACCCGGGCCCGACCCTGGCTGACCGAAGCACCGATCGCCCGGCCGCTGGTGATCAGCTCGGCCTGGTGGGGCTGCAGATGCCAGCTGCGCAACACGGCACCGGACTGGCGGGACTGGACCGTTTCCGGCCGGGCCTGGAGGATGAACAGCTCAGCGGTTTCGCCATCCTTGGCCCATTCAATGTCCATCGGCGTCGGCGTGCCGCGGCGCTCGCTGTAGTGGCGCTCAATGCGGCAGGCCCAACGGGCCAGGATCAGGATTTCGGCATCGGTGAGGGCAAAGCGTTGCCGCTCGACTTCGGGCACTTCCAGGTTGCGAACCGGTCTGGCGTCGCCCGTGCTCGTTTCGCCGTACACCATGCGGATCGCCTTGCTGCCGAGGCTGCGGCTGAGGATCGGGCTGAATCCCTGCTCCAGGCTGGGCTTGAAGATCAACCATTCATCGGGATTGACGGCCCCCTGCACCACGTTCTCGCCGAGGCCATAGGCGGCGGTGAGCAGCACGGTGTCGCGGAAGCCGGTCTCGGTGTCGATGCTGAACATCACGCCGGCGCAGGCCAGGTCGGAACGCACCATCCGCTGCACGCCGATCGAGAGGGCCACCTCCAGATGGTCGAAACCATTGAGCTGCCGGTAGGAGATGGCCCGATCGGTGAACAGGGAGGCGTAGCAACGCCGGCAGGCCTCCAGCAGGGCCTGCTCGCCTTCAATGTGCAGGAACGTCTCCTGTTGGCCGGCAAAGCTGGCATCGGGCAGATCTTCAGCCGTGGCACTGGAGCGCACCGCCACTGCCCCCGAACCCAGCTGGTCGTAAGCCGCCAGGATCGCCGCCACCAGGGCTTCGGGCAACGCCGCCTGCAATAGCCGCTCCCGGCAGGCCCGGCCGGCCTGTTGCAGCGCCGCCAGATCGCCGGCATCCAGGCCTCCCAGCAGGGAGCCCAGGCTGGGGCCCAGCGCGTTGGCGGCAATGAACTGGCGGTAGGCGGAGGCGGTGGTGGCAAAACCGCCAGGCACCTGCACCCCTTCGGCCGCCAGCTCGCGGATCATCTCGCCGAGGGAGGCGTTCTTGCCGCCGACATCGGCGATCGCCTCGATACCGACGCGCTCAAAGGGCACCACCAGAATCTCCGGATTCAGCATGGTTGTGCCGTAGTCGCTGTCTGAATTCTGATCACAATGGCCCTGACCGGCTCAGGCTTGTGACCCACCGGCATGGATGGCGGCCCGATCAGCACTGGGGCCTCAGCGCCGAGGAGGCCCCTCTTGTTCTGGCTCAGGCGGTTGTTCAGGCAACAGCTGGGCCAGCAGGCCGGCCCCCATCAAGATGGCGCCCAGACTGATCGCCAGGCCCCGATTGCTGGCGGCGGGGCCATCAAGCCAGCTGCCGGCGGCCAGGAAAGCTCCTCCCAGCAACAGAGTTGGCACCAGCACGATGCCCTTGGCGGTGCGATTGAGGCCCATCAGCTCTGCTCCAAAGCGCTGCAGGCTGGCGTGCTGAGATCGGCATGGGCCAGGCCGGCGGCGATCAGGCCGTTACCCATGTCCTGCTCCGCAGCCAGCCGGATCACCTTGGCCAGCAGCAGGCCGTCATGCTCTCCCAAAGGCCGCAGATTGACCCGGGTGCGCCGTGGCAGCTCCTGACGCAGCCAGACCATGGCCGCAGCCTGATCGGAGGGCTCGACACCGATGCAGGCGAGTTCGACCGCGTAATTGCGGTTGCCATCACCGATCTGGACCAGGGTGGCCGTGCGCACCTGCAGCACCTCAGCCGCCAGGGCCGCGCTGGGCCAGGCGATGACTAGAACAAGCAGGAGGGCCCACAGGGCCGAGAGTGGGGCGCTCAGAGTTTTGAACCGCAACTTGGGCAATAGAGATGGGCGCTGGCGGTGGTGGCGCCGCAGGCACCGCAATGGCGAACGGTGTCGATCGCCAGTTCCGGATGGCTGGGCAGGCCCACCATCTGGGCGTTGCTGGCACCGGGCGGCACCATCGGATAACAGTTTTCGTTGCGACGCACCTTCACGTCGATGAAGGCCGGGCCAGGGTGGGCCAGGGCTTCCGCCAGGCAGGGCAAGAGGTCGGAGCGTTCCGTGATCCGGAAGCCACGCACGCCGAAGGATTCGGCAAGGGCCGGGAAGTTGGGCATGCCGCCCGTCATTTCGGAATTGGAATAACGCTCCTCATAGAAGCTCTCCTGCCACTGGCGCACCATGCCCTGCCAACCGTTGTTGATCACCACCACCTTCACCGGCAGGTGATACTGGGACAAAGTGCCCAGTTCCTGGATGTTCATCAGGATGCTGGCATCGCCGGCCACACAGATCACCTGCTCCTCCGGGAAGGCCATCTGCACACCCATGGCTGCCGGCATGCCGAAACCCATCGTGCCTAGGCCGGCACTGCTGATCCAGCGGCGCGGGCCGGTGTTGAGGAACTGGGCCGCCCACATCTGGTGCTGGCCGACATCGGTGGTGTAGAAGGCGCCAGGGGCAAGCTGACGCAGCGCCACCACCACCTCCTGCGGCGCAATCTCCCCCTCGGGGGCAGGCACCACCAGGGGATAGTGCTGTTTCCAGCCCTCAATCCGCTTCAACCAGGACTCGGTGCGGCCGGCGGAATCGTCGCCGCTGGATAGTCGCAGCAAGGCCTCCAGGGCCGTTCGGACATCAGCGACCACCGGCACTTCCGGTAGCCGGTTCTTGCCCACCTCGGCGGCATCGATGTCGATGTGAATCACCCGGGCGCGGGGGGCGAAGCTATCGAGCCGCCCCGTGACCCGGTCGTCGAAGCGGGCACCGGCGGCGATCAGCAGATCGCATTCGGTGACGGCGAAGTTGGCGTAGGCCGTGCCGTGCATGCCCAGCATCCCGAGGGCCAGGGGATGGCGCTCGTCGAAGGCGCCCTTGCCCATCAAGGTGGTGGTGACCGGAATCCGGAAGCGCTCGGCCAGCACCTTGATCGCCTCGTGGGCCGCCGAGCTGATGCTGCCGCCACCGACATAAAGCAGGGGCCGATGCGACTGGTGGATCAGCTCCAGCGCCTTTTCGATCGCCTCGGGATGGGGCAGGGGCGAATGGCCGAAGCCAGCAGGCACAGCCGTTCCCGGCTCCACCGGGATGTAATCGAATTCTTCGGTGCCCACATCCTTCGGCACATCAATCAGCACAGGCCCAGGGCGGCCACTGGCGGCAATCAGAAAAGCTTCCGCCACAATGCGACCGATGTCGGCGGGGTTCCGCACCACCCAGGAGTGCTTCACGATCGGCAGGGTGATGCCGAAGATGTCGGTTTCCTGGAAGGCATCCGTACCGATGGCTGCCCGGGGCACCTGGCCGGTGATCACCACCATCGGCACCGAATCCATCTGGGCCGTGGCGATGCCCGTGACCAGGTTGGTGGCGCCGGGACCGGAGGTGCCGAAGCAGACACCCACCTGGCCGGTGGCCCGGGCATAGGCATCGGCGGCATGGGTGCCGCCCTGCTCATGGCGCACCAGGATGTGCTTCAGCCAACCCCGCTGCTCAGCCTTGTAGAGCTCGTCGTAGATCGGCAGGATCGCGCCGCCGGGGTAGCCGAAGATGTGCTTGACGCCGTGGCGATGCAGGGCGTCCATCAGGGCATAGGCGCCATTGACCCGCTGGACGACACCCAGGCTCTGGGCGCTTGAGCCGTTGGCCGCATGCTGACGGTTGGCGGTCTGGGCAGGAGTGAGGGGCGTGAGCGTCACGGCTGCGGAGGGTGAAGGGGGAACCAAAGGGCAAAAGGGGACTTCAGGCCCCCTTCGGCGGAATGAACCAACCTTAGGGGGGCCCGGCGCTGGCGAGGGGTTGACGGCGGCGGCTGTCGGCCATGGCCCGCAGAATCCGAGCCGGATCCAGCCACTGGCCGCGGAAGCGCATCCCCCAGTGCAAGTGGGGCCCGGTGGTGCTGCCCGAGAGGCCCACATGGGCGATCGCCTGACCGCTGCGCACCGGCTGCCCCAGGGCCAGGCGGATCGCACCGCTGCGATAGGCGCCGCCCTCCACGTTGCCGGCCAGATGGCAATAGATGTGTTCGTAGTCGCCGGAGCGGATCACCAGGCCATTGCCGCAGCCGCCATCGCGGATCAGTTCACGCACCCGGCCTGACCACCAGCTGCGCACCTCGGTACCCAGGGGGGCAGCGATGTCGACGCCGTAGTGGGGCCGACGATCGCCGCCAAGCGGATGGCTGCGCATGCCGAAACCACTGGTGAAGCCAGCGAAACTGACCACCGGGAACGTGCCGCTCAACCAGCTGCTGCGGCTGAAGGCGTAGGCGGGCAGCGACGGAACGGCCAACAACAGGCCTGCTCCCAGAGCCAGCAATGGGCGGTGCCAGCGCAACCCCAAACGGGGCATTTCAGAGCAGACCCAGAGCATGCAGAGGGCCCCGACCGCTGAGCAACTCCAGCAGGAAAGCGGAAAAACCGATCATGGCCAAGCGGCCGTTCCAGACCTCGGAACTGTTGCTCCAGCCCCAGGCCCACTTGTCCTGGGGGTAGAGCTTCACCTTGGTGGGCAGCTCGGCGGCCTGGTCCAGATTCACCTCCGGGCCCGCCAGAGCCTGTTGCACCAGATCGGCGAGACCAGCGATGAAGATGGGATCGGTGTCGAGAGCTGGCACCCGCAAGAAATGGCGCACACCGGCCTCGGTGGCAATCTCCCGGTATTCGATGTCGATTTCCTCGAGCGTCTCGATGTGTTCGCTGACGAAGCTGATCGGTACCACCACCAGATCGTTCACCCCAGCCGCACCCAACTCCTCAAGGGCATCCTCGGTGTAGGGCCTGAGCCATTCCACCGGGCCCACCCGGCTCTGGTAGGCGAGGGTGTGGGGATTGGAATGCCCCAGCCGCTGCTCCAGCCGCTGCATGATCAGCTCGCTGCAGGCCTCGATGTGTTGCTGGTAGGGATCGCCAGCCTCCTCCACATAGCTCTTGGGCACGCCATGGGCACTGAAGAAAATATGGGCCTGTTCCGGAAACTCAGCCGCCGCGATCTCGCGGGCGATCAGGCCGGCCATGGCGTCGATGTAGCCGGGATGATCGAACCAGCTGCGGATGCAGCGGATCGGCATGGCACTGAAGACTGGATCGGCCTGGCGCAGCCGCTGCAGCTCGCGGAAACTGGAACCGCTGGTGCTGATCGAAAAATGGGGGTAAAGCGGCAGTACCACCACCTCCTCAATGCCATCAGCCTTGATATCGGCCACCGCCGATTCGGTAAAGGGATGCCAGTAGCGCATGGCCACATAACTGGTGGCCTCGACTCCCCGTTGACGCAAGGTGCTCTGCAGTTCGCGGGCCTGCTGCTCGGTGATGCGCCGCAAGGGTGAACCGCCACCGATCGAGCGGTAGGCCGCCTGCGATTTGCCACTGCGCAGCGTGCTGATCAGCCAAGCCAGAGGCTTCTGCAGCGCCGGAATCGGCAGCCGGATAATTTCCGGATCGGCAAAAAGGTTGTAGAGGAATGGCCCCACATCCTGAATCCGCTCCGGACCGCCGAGGTTCAGCAGCAGCACGCCGACCCTGGCCATGCCTGAGCGCCTTTAAAACGCAGAGCGTAACCCCGCCTTCCACCTTGCTGTTGCCCCTGGCCGCTGCCCGGCGGGCTCGATAGGGTCCGGCCGAGTGCTTGAAGCCCGTCCTGAGCGCCGATTCCGCCCCGGTTCCCACCCCCTGCCCCGCCAGCGACTGGATCGCTGCTGAGGCAGTCACTAGCGCCGCGACCAGTGGACAGGCGGACCCGGGCGAAGAGAAGCACCGAACGGAAAGCGCGCTGGACAATCCCAGGCTGAGCCCCATCGGCCTGGACCTCCCCAGCCCGAACCGCGGCCCTCGAGATGGCTTCAGCCAGCAGACAGCCAAGGCGGGTGGCGCTGACAGCAGCGTCAGGGATGCCGCCATCGACCCTTGGCTTCGCGCCCGCAACGGAGCCTTGAAGGCGGCAGGGATGCGCCTGCGCCTGGAGCGACGGGGCGGCTGGCTGGGACTGCGCGGACCGCTCCCCTGTCGCCACGGCAGTGGCGGCGTCAAAGTCCAGCGGCTCAGCCTGGGGCTGCCGGCCAGTGCGGCCGGCCTGCTCGAGGCGGAAGCGCGCCTGCTCCAACTACACCAACAGCTCAGGCATGGAGACTTCGCCTGGCATCCGTGGGAGTCGCCGGCCACGGCAGCCAGTCCGCCAGCGGCCTCGCCCGCGAAGCTCACGCCTGCTGGCACGCCAACACCGGTGGGGTCGCCCGACCCCGCCGCGCTGTCCACCCCAACGCCAGGACCAAGCCCTACCCCGCCGACTCCAGCTCCCACCCTGCTGGCGCAGCTAGAGGCGTTCGAGCTGGCCTTCTTCGCCGATCCGCGCCGCCGCCGCCAGCCGGCCGGCAGCCGCACCACCTGGCGTGCTGCCTATCGGCCCTACCTGCGACGGCTGCTCCAGCTGGCAGGGGGTGGTGGCGTGCTCTCCCAGGCCCTGCTGCTGCAGGTGCTGGAGAGCTATGAGCTGGCCAGTCGCAGCCGCCAGCAATGCGGCATCGCCCTGGCGGCCCTGGCCTCGCACCGGTCCATCTCCCTGCCTGGGGACTGGCGGGAACGCAGCGGCGGCTACGGGCAACATGCGGCCCGCTTCCGCCAGCTGCCCCTGGATGGCGCCATTCTCGAGCTGGTGGAGCGCATCCCCAATCCGCGCTGGCGTCTGGCCTACGGCCTGATGGCCACCTACGGCCTGCGCAATCACGAGGTGTTCTTCTCCGATCTCTCCGCCTTGGCGCCGGGGGGCGACCGGGTGCTACGGGTGTTGCCCACCAGCAAGACGGGTGAGCATCAGGTGTGGCCCTTCCAGCCTGACTGGGTGGAGCGCTTCGAGCTGGAGCGGCTCGGCCGCGAAGCCGGTGCCCTGCCCGCCGTGGCCACCGACCTGCGGCGCACCACCCTGCAACAGGTGGGACGCCGGGTGGCTGAACAGTTTCGCCGCTACGACCTGCCGATCACGCCCTACGACCTCCGCCATGCCTGGGCGGTGCGGACGATCCACATCGGCCTGCCCGACACGGTGGCGGCGCGGATGATGGGTCACTCGGTGGCGATTCATACCCGCACCTATCACCACTGGATTACCCGCCGCGACCAGCAGCAGGCCGTCGATGCCGCTTTGGCCCGGATGCGGGGGGCCTGAACGGGCTGGCCGCCAGAACCAGAACCCCACCCACCGCGACTGCCGCCAGAGTGAGCGCCCCCAGAGCTTCCCCCGTGACCCTGTCCCCACGCTCCGGCCCGCCTCAGCCGCCGCTGGCCATCGAGGCTGAGCCGGCAGCAACAGGCGAAGACCTTGACCAGGCCGCCCAGGAGCTCGGCATGGGCGGCGACCTGGCTCCCGAGGCCGACCAGGACGGTTACAGGCGCCGCATGGCCCGCCGCCTTGAGGTGCAGCAGCAGCGGGTGGGTGAACGCAACCTGGAAAAGGGCCTGGTGCTGGTGTTCACCGGCGACGGCAAGGGCAAGACCACGGCCGCCCTGGGCCTGGTGTTGCGCACCCTGGGCCATGGCGAGCAGGTGGCGGTGGTGCAGTTCATCAAGGGCGGCTGGCAGCCCGGCGAGGCCAAGGCCCTGCAGCTGTTTGGGGATGCCCTGCACTGGCACGCCCTAGGCGAGGGATTCACCTGGCAAACGCAGGATCGCGAGCGCGACCGCGAGCTGGTGCAGCGTGCCTGGGAGCGGTCCCGGGAGTACCTGGCCGATCCTGGCCGCAAGCTGGTGGTGCTCGACGAGGTGAACGTGGCCCTCAAGCTGGGCTATCTGGCGGTGGAGCAGCTGCTGGAGGGCCTGGCCCTGCGGCCGGAACTCACCCACGTGGCCCTGACCGGCCGCGGTGCGCCCAAGGAGCTGTTGGAGCGAGCCGACCTGGTGACGGAGATGAAAATGGTGCGCCATCCCTTCCGCGAACAGGGGGTGAAGGCCCAGGCCGGGATCGAGTACTGAGGGGCCGCCAGCTGACGCTTCAGGCCCCAACGCCTCTGCACCCCGGGCCCATGGGCTTCAATCTGGGCGAGGCGGGTGGCGCGGCGGCGGGCGGACGCTGGAGAAGGGCTTGCTACTGTTCGCCAGATAGAAGGTGATGATGGCCTACAAACGCGTCCTGCTCAAGCTCAGCGGAGAGGCGCTGATGGGAGAGCAGGGTTACGGAATTGACCCCGCCATTGTTCAGTCCATCGCCACCGATGTGGCGGAGGTGGTGGCCACCGGCACCCAGCTGGCGATCGTTGTCGGCGGCGGCAACATTTTTCGCGGCCTCAAGGGATCGGCTGCCGGCATGGATCGGGCCACCGCTGATTACGTCGGCATGCTCGCCACCGTGATGAATGCCATCACCCTGCAGGACGGACTGGAGCGGACGGGCATCCCCACCCGTGTGCAGAGTGCGATTTCGATGCAGGAGGTGGCGGAGCCTTACATCCGTCGCAAGGCTATCCGTCATCTCGAGAAAGGCCGGGTGGTGATCTTCGGTGCCGGTTGCGGTAATCCTTTCTTCACCACTGACACTACGGCCGCCCTGCGGGCCGCTGAGATTGGTGCCGATGTGGTGCTCAAGGCCACCAAAGTGGATGGTGTTTATGACAAGGATCCGGCCAAGCATGCCGATGCGGTTCGCTACCAGAGCCTCACCTTCCTTGAGGTGCTCAGCGGCGAACTGGAGGTGATGGACAGCACGGCCATCGCCCTGTGCAAGGACAACGCCATTCCGATTGTGGTGTTCAACCTCTTCGGCAAGGGCAATATCGGCCGTGCCGTCTCCGGGGAGCCGATTGGCACCAGCATCGTGCCGGCCCGCTGAACCGCATCCCTTCCTTACCCTCTCCTTGCTTCCACCACCCGCCATGGACATCGAAGCCAGCATGCGCAAATCGGTGGAATCCACCCAGCGCACCTTCAATACGATTCGCACCGGCCGCGCCAATCCCTCCCTGCTGGACAAGATCAACGTCGAGTACTACGGCGCTGAAACCCAGCTCAAGTCCCTGGCCACGATTTCCACGCCCGATGCCCAGACGATCCAGATCCAGCCTTTTGATGGCAAATCGATCGGTCTGATCGAGAAGGCGATTGCCCTGAGCGATCTCGGACTCACCCCCAACAACGACGGCAGGGTGATTCGGATCAACATCCCGCCGCTCACTGAAGAGCGGCGTAAAGATTTCTGCAAACTCGCGGCCAAGTACGCCGAAGAAGGCAAGGTAGCGCTGCGCAACATCCGCCGTGACGGCATTGATCGCATCAAGAAGCAGGAAAAAGACGGCGAATTCTCCGAGGATCAGAGCCGCGATCAGCAGGACAAGATCCAGAAGCTCACCGATCGCTTCATCACCGAACTGGAGAAGCACCTCGCCGAGAAGGAAGTTGACATTCTCAAGGTCTGAGCCATGGTGAGAGCGCAAGCCAATGGCTGACAGCGACGTCATTGTTGTCGGCGCCGGGGCAGCAGGGGCTTCAGCCGCTTTCCATCTGGCCCAGCGCGGCCGGAGCGTGCTGCTGCTGGAACGCCAGGGCCCCGGGCGAGCAAAACCCTGCGGCGGTGGCATGGCGGCCTCCGTGCAGCGCTGGTTCCCTTTTGATCTGACACCCGCCGTCGACCAGGTGATTCGACGGGTGTGCTTCACCTGGTGCCTGGAAGATCCCGTCGTGGCGGAGCTGCCCGGCGATGCACCTTTCTGGATCGTGCGCCGGGCCGTACTGGATCAATTCCTGGCGGATCGGGCGGTCGAGGCAGGTGCCGAACTGCGCCATGGGGTCGATGTCGTCGCCCTGGAACGACGCGAAGGACTCTGGCGGGTGGGTCTCAGGAACGGCGGGGAGCTCAGCGCCAGCGGGGTGGTGATCGCCGATGGCTCGGGCTCCACCCTGGCTCGGCCCCATGGTGTCGGTTCGCCCCGCCCCCGCTACGCCGCCACGGTGTCCGTGGAAGTGGAGGCCAACCTGGAGCCGCCGGACGACACGGCCCACTTTGAGTTTGGCCTGGTGCACCATGGCTTCTGCTGGGCCTTCCCACGGCTGGGGGGCTGGAGCATCGGCGTAGGGACGTTCATCGGCCAGCAGGAGGCGGATTCCGAGGCGGTACTGGCGGCCCTGCTGCCCAGCCTCGGCCTCCCTGCCGACGCCGGCCGGCGCCAACAGGGCCGCCTGCGCATCTGGGATGGCCACCATCCCCTGCATGGCCGCGGAGCGGCCGCCACCGGCCTGCTGGTGGTCGGTGATGCCGCCTCGCTCTGTGATCCCTTTCTGGCGGAGGGCCTGCGACCGGCGCTGATGAGCGGTTGTCGGGCCGCCGAAGCCCTCGATGGCTGGTTGGGTGGCGAGCAGGAGGCCCTGGAGCTGTACAGCCGCCGCCTGCGCGAGGACTGGGGCGAATCGATGGCTTGGGGCAAGCGTATTGCCCAGGTGTTCTACCGCTTGCCCAAGGTGGGCTATCAGCTCGGGATCAAGCGCCCCACCGCACCCCAACGGATTGCCCAGATTCTCTCGGGCGAAATGGGCTATGGCGACATTGCCCAGCGGGTGATTCGCCGACTGATGTTCCAACGGGGCTGAGTCAGCGCAGTCCTGGCTCCGCTGAAACTGGCTCAGGGCCGGACAGGCTCAGTTACGGATGCAGTCCTTGAGATCGCGCAAGCGCTCATCAATTGAACCCAGCAGCTCAATCGCAAACATCGGCGATTCCTGCACAGCGAACAGGAACTTCTCGCGATTCATCACCAGCACCCGGCAGTCCGTGAGGGCGCGGGCATTGCCATAACGGCGATGGTCGTGGGTGACCAGGGCTCCGGCACCGAAGACATCACCCGCCTCAATCGTTTCGTGAGCAGCGTCCTCATTCCAGCTGAGCTCCACAGTGCCCTCCAGTAAGCCGAACATGCAGTCACCCGGTTCGCCGGAGCGAAAGATGATGTCCCCCGCCGCGATCGACTGGACTTCGCCTTTGCTGGCGAGGGCTCGCATGGTGTCGAGGGCATTCACGGCAGATCACGCACAGGTCGGACATTCAGTGTGGCCGATCAGGCCTGCTGCGGTGGTGATCAGCCGGTTAAGGATCAGCGACTGATCGCCACAGCTGCCCCGAGGCCGCCGCGCACGTCCTCTGGAACCAGGCGGCCGTCCTGGTCGGTATCGAGCGCATCGAAGACGGCGTCGCTGCCCAGCCACTCTTCGCGGGTGATGCAACCGTCGCCGTCGAGGTCGTTGAGCAGGAAGATTTCATGCACCGCATGGCCGAAGGCGGCGCCCCCTTCGAGCTCGGCCAACCGATGGGCCAACTGCGCTTCAAGCGTTTCGATCGCTTTGCAGAAGCCACGAATGCCTTCGTCCAGCTTGTCGCTGGCCATGGCATCGGCCACCATCATCGACTGGAAATTCTCCTGGTTGAGGTGGATTTGGGCCTGGGTGTCGCCCGGATCAAAAGCGTTGAGTTTGCGGGCCAACTCTCCGTCGCTGGAGCGCAGTTGATCCATCAGCACTGGGGAGATGGTGAGCAGATCGCAGCCGGCTAACTCGATGATCTCCTCGATATTGCGGAAGCTGGCCCCCATCACCTCAGTCTTGTAATCATAGGTCTTGAAGTAGTTGAAGATCTGGGTAACCGAGATCACGCCGGGATCCTCCGGCCCGGGATAGCTGTCGCGCCCGGTGGATTTCTTGTACCAGTCTAGGATGCGGCCCACAAACGGGGAAATCAGGGTGACGCCGGCTTCGGCACAGGCCACGGCCTGGGCGAAGCCGAACAGCAGGGTGAGATTGCAATGGATGCCTTCCTTCTCCAGCAATTCAGCCGCCTTGATCCCCTCCCAGGTGGAGGCAATCTTGATTAAAACGCGCTCATTGCCGATACCGGCAGCGTTGTAGAGGCCGATCAGTTTGCGAGCCTTGGTAATCATCGCCTCCGTGTCATAGCTGAGTCGCGCATCCACCTCGGTGGAGACCCGACCAGGCACGATCTTGAGAATCTCCTTGCCAAAGGTGACACTGATTTCATCAAGGGCTTCGCTAACCACCGCATCAGCCCCAGCGGCGTCGCCGCTGGCCTGGCGCGATTCCCGCAGGGAACGGTCGATCAGCTCCTGATAGGTGGGGATCTGGGCCGCCGCCAGGATCAGCGATGGGTTGGTGGTGGCGTCGCGGGGAGTGAACTGCCGGATGGCGTCGATGTCGCCGGTGTCGGCAACCACCACGGTCATGGCGGCGAGTTGATCGAGCAGATTGGCCATCAGACGGAGGCTCGCTTCAAAGCGGTCAATCCGCTGACGCTAGCCAGCCCCGGTGCTACCACCCAGGCTTCTGCCGTGGTGCTTGTGGGAATACGCACAGCAGTTCAACCCCGGGATTTGGATACCTTGGCAGCGAGCGGCAGGCTGGGCGGGATTTTCTCGATCACCAACAGCGCCTCGACGATCTGTTTGGCCACCGGTATGGCCACGGTGGATCCGTAGGCATTGCCGCCCTGGGGCTCATCCACCACCACCAGCACCACATAGCGGGGATCCTCAATCGGCAACACGGCCACGAAGCTGCAGATCCGGGCTCCAGGGATGTAGACGCCATTGAGCGCCTTCTGGGCGGTGCCCGTCTTGCCGCCAAGGCGATAACCGGGGATCTGCAGGGCCTTGCCGCTGCCCTTCTGCACCACGGATTCCATCCAGTTGATCACGATGCGGGTGATCTTGGGATCGAGCAGCTGGATGCCGCGGACATCGCCACGGCTGGCCAGGGCATCTCCGGATCGCAGGCCTCTGGTGATGTGGGGGCTGACCAGTTTGCCACCATTGGCCAGCATGGCGTGGAGTTGCAGCAGCTTGAGCGGTGTGAGCGAGAAGCCCTGACCGAAGGCCGCGGTGGCGGGCTCAATCGGGCTGCCGACGAACTCTGCCTTGCTCTTGAGCTGACCGGCCACCGCACCGGGCAGATCGGTGTCGGGGACGTCATCGATGCCGATCGTGTGCAGCCATTTCCAGAAATGATCGTGTTTGACCCGGCTCATCGCCTGCACCATGCCGACGTTGCTGGACACCTGGAGCACCGTCGGGAAATCGATCACCCCGTGGGCGCTGTGGTCGTTGTTGAAGATCGGCCAGCCGCCGATGCTGAGCTGGCCGACGTCATGGACCGTGCCTTTGGGGTCGATGGCCTTCTCCTGCAGAGCCATGGCCAGGTTGATCGGCTTGAAGGTGGAGCCCGGTTCGTAGAGATCCTGCACCGACCACTCGCGGAACAGCCCCGGGTTGTACCGCCAGAAGCGGTTGGGGTCGTAGCTGGGGGTGGAGGCCAGGGCGAGCATCTCACCGGTACGGGCATCCATCACCAAAGCGGCGCCACGCTTGGCATTCCATTGCTTCACCTGCCGAACCAACGCCTGCTGGGCCACCTGTTGCAGGCGAGCGTCGAGGGTGAGCTGCAGGCGCAGATCATCGCCGTAGAGGGAGCCCGCCTGGATGCCATCGGGCAACGGGGTGCCATCAGCGCCCCGCCGCATCGTGAACGTGGTTTCCTGGCGCAGCAGATCCCGGTTGCGGCTCTGTTCCAGGCCCGCCTGAGCGACCCGCTCCAGATTGAGGAAGCCGACTACGTTGGAGAACAACTGGCCCTGGGGATAGATGCGCTGGGGATAGCCCTCCAGATCCAGGCCACTGATGCCCAGCTCTCGCACCCGCTGGGCCGTATCCGGATCGAGCCCGGTGGCCAGCTTGACGCCCGTCTGGCGGTTGCCGATCAGCTTCAGCAGCTCTTGCCTGGGGCGGGCCAGGACCACCGCCAGGCGCGCCACCACATCCTCCGAGCGGCGTATCGCCTGGGGATCATCTCCAGGCAGATTGAAGTAACGGGGATGGGCCCAGAGGGTGAAGCGCTCCTCGTCGAGAGCGACCAGTTGTCCCATGCGGTCGACGATCGTGCGTCGCAGCCCCAGGGGAGAAACCGCGTGAGTCTGGATGGCCCGAGCCCGGGCCTGTAGACGCTGGCCATCGATCACCTGGAGCCAGGCCAATCTCAGGGCCAGTCCTCCGAGCGCCGAGGCCAACAACAGATACACCGCCAGCATGCGCCGGCCGGAGAGCGGCTTGATCTCGATCACCTGATGCCGACGACCAGGGGCCGTACGGCCCGCAGGTGACGGACCATTGCCCTTACGGGGACCGCTCGGCGGATGCCGTCGCATCGACGCGCGGGACATTCAGTAACCCGCTGGAATCTGCTGCAGCTGGGTAGCGACAAGCGCTGGCAAGGGCGATGAAGTGACCAACGCTTGAGGTTCGGACAGGTGAATCAGCTTGGTGCTGCTGGTGGGAACCAGCTCACCCGGTTTGCGCACCACACCGAGATGGTGCTGCTCCAGCAGGGCTGAGGACTCCTGCAGACGATGCTCGAGCGATTTGGCCGCTTCCAATTCGGAGTAACTGTGAGCCCACTCGTTCTGCCAGTGGAGCGTGAGAGCACTGAGGGCAATCACCGACAGCCCGAGACCGGCCAGGGCACCGCTACTGAGTCGGTGCAGGCCTGCCAGCCAGGCCGACTGACGCTCAATGCGGCTGGCCGAGAGCGAACCCTCGATCAACTGCAAGGAGCGGGAGTCCTGCAGGCGCTGCTGGGCTTGGCGGGATGGACTAGCGACGGAGGCGACCAAGACTGCCGGGACAACACTGCGCAAGTGAACCACCCATCCCCACCCCCTGCAACCATCCGTCTGCGTTCAGGCGGCCAGCACGATCAAATTCAGGAAGGTGAGGCTGTTCCACAGAGCATGCATCAACACCGAAGCCCCCAGTCGCCCACTGCGCCAACGCAGCCAACCCAGCCCCACACCCAGCACAAACAAGGGCACCAACTCGCTCAGGCTCAGGTGGGCAAGTGCAAACACAGCCGCGCTGATCAACACCGCTGCGCCCCCACCCCAGCGGCTGCCAACCACCGGCAACAACACACCGCGGAACAGGGCCTCCTCAAACAAAGGCGCCAGCACGATGGCGGTGAAGGCAAAGCAGGCCAGGGCGCGGGGATCAGGGCTGCGCAGCACCAGATCCAGCATCGGATTGCTGCCACCAGGATCCTGCCAGAAGTGATCGATCAGCCAGCCGCAGAGCGAAACCGCCGGCAGCACCATCAACACCAGGCCGGCCGCCGGTCCGAGCGTTGAGCGCCAGGGCCGCCATCGCCATTGCAACCAGCCGTGGCTGGGTCGTGCGCCGCGGCCCCGCAGCATCAACACCAGGATCAGCAGTGGCGCCGCCATCAGCGCCAGATACAGCAGCAGCACCTGCACCCCCTGGGCCAGGCTGTCATCGACGGGCAGCAGAGCCACGATCGCCGTCAGCGGTGCCTGAAGCAGCTGGGGCACGATCACCTCCCCCAGCAGCACGAAGCCACCAGCCACCAGCAGCGTGCCATCGACCAGGCTCAGCGGTGGGCCGATCAGCGGGGCCGCCACCGGCAGCCGCTGGCGCCAGGCCAGCCAGGCCAGACGTACCAACAGGCCGCTGCCCAGCAACAGCAGGAGCAATGGCAGCAGGCTGACCCCCACCAGTTGCAGCACCAGGCGACGGCTGCGGCGGGCCGCCGGGCAGGCGCTGGTCGGAACCCCGAGCTGCTCGCAGCTGAGCTGAGCCACCAGAGTCGGGGCCTGCCAGGGTTCAAGCCAGCGCTCCAGCTCGGCCACGTCAGTTCGCCTGCCCTCAAGCAAGGCTTCCAGCAGCGGCCGGCGCGGTGCCTCCACCATCGCCGTGAGTTCACGCAACTGACTGGCCACCGCGACCGGCTCGCGGCCACGCTCCAACAGGGCCAGCTCCAGGCGTTGAACAGCCGGAGCCGGCAGGGGCGATGCAGCAATCTGCCGCTTCAGCTCCCTGGTCAACTCCGCCCTCGGATCCTTGCCGACCAGGGGTTCCTGCAGCGCCGGGGGCAGCAGCTCACCGGCGAGGGCGGTCAGCTCGAGTTGATGCAGGTTGAGCGCATCGCCCACGGAGGGTCGCGCCAGGCTGTCCACCAGTCCGTTGAGCCACAGCAACAGGCTGAGACTGAGGCTGATCAGTGCCAGGAGCACCTTCCAGCCAGGTTCTGCCGCGCTGGCTGGGATCGGGGGGGGACTGCCACGCAAGCGGGGGCCTCGTTGGAGCGGAATGGCCTCGATTCTCCCTGGCGGTCCCTCAGGGGCAGCGCCGGGCTGGCCCACCCGAGCTGGTGTGGTCCCATACGATGGCTTCGCCTGCGGCGCAAGGCCTGTGCCCCTTCGTATCGTGCTGGTCCGCCACGGACTGAGCAGCTTCAACCTCGAACAGCGGTTCCAGGGCCGGGATGATCTGTCTTCGCTGCTGGAGGAAGGAGCGCGACAGGCTCGCGAGGCCGGCAAGGCCCTGGCTGATCTGCCCCTGACCGCCGTCTACAGCTCACCGCTGAGCCGGGCCAGAGACACCACCAAGCTGTTGCTGGAAGCCCACGGCCAGCCGTTGGCGCCCCGCTTCGACGACGACCTGCTGGAGATCGATCTGGCCCCCTGGAGCGGCCTGCGGCGCAGCGAAGTGCGGGAACGCCATCCGGAGCAGGAACGAATCTGGCGGCAGCAGCCCGAGACCCTGGAACTCCAGCGGCAGGACGGCACGCCCTATCGGCCGCTTCCCGAGCTGATGGCGCAGGCCCAGCGCTTCCTGGCCCAGCTGCTAGAAGGCCATCGTGAAGCCCTGGATGGGGCCGACGAAGCCACGGTGCTGGTGGTAGCCCACAACGCCATCCTGCGCTGTCTGCTGCTGCAGGCCCTGGGGCTGCCAGCCAGCGGTTTCCGACGGCTGCGGCTCGATAACGCTTCAATCTCTGTGCTCAACCTGCATCGGGATGGCCTCGGCCGCTGCCAGGTCCAGATCGAATCGCTGAATGGCTCGAGCCACCTCGGCGAGCCGCTTCCCCCAGCAGGCTCCGGGCCGCGGCTGCTGCTGGTGCGCCATGGCGAAACCGACTGGAATCGGGAAGGACGCTTCCAGGGGCAGATCGACATCCCGCTCAATGCCAACGGCCTGGCGCAGGCCGAGGCGGCCCGTTGCTTTCTAGCTCCGGTGCCGATCCAGCGGGCCTACACCAGTTCCATGGCCCGGCCCCGGCAGACGGCCGAACGAATCCTGCTGGACCATCCCGGCGTTCCGCTCACCAGCACCACCGGACTGCTGGAGATTGGCCACGGCCTGTGGGAAGGCCGTCTCGAGCGAGAGATTGCCAAGCAATGGCCCGAACTGCTCGCTGACTGGAAGAGCCAGCCCCACACCGTGGAGATGCCCGAAGGGGAGACCCTGCAGGAGGTCTGGGATCGCTCCCTGACCACCTGGGACACGATCGCCCGCAGCCTCGATCCGTCGGAAACAGCCCTGGTGGTGGCCCATGACGCCGTCAACAAGACGATCCTCTGCGGCCTGCTGGGGCTGGGTCCGGAAGCGATCTGGGCGATCAAACAGGGCAATGGGGCGGTCACGGTGGTCGATTACCCCCAGGGAGCCGACGGGGCCCCTGTGCTCACCTGCATGAACCTGACGGCCCATCTCGGCGGGGTGCTCGATCGCACCGCCGCCGGAGCCCTGTGACCCCAGCCACGCCTTCTCCCGCACCAGCTCCGTCCTCCCAATCCCCGGAAGCCCAGCCGCAGCGCCTGGTTCTGCTGCAGGGGGTCAACCTGCTGGAGGGTCCAGACCTGCCGCACCGGCGGGCCGATGTGCTGATCAGGGGGGGCGTTCTGGAGTGGATCTCGCCGGGCTCCCCAGGTTCAAGCCCTGGGCCGTTCTCGCCAGGGGAAGCGGGCCGGACAGCCGATTCAGACCAAGCAGCCGGCGCAAACCAGATCCTTGACGCCGAGCTGATCCCCGGGGCAGATCTCTGGCTGGCCCCGCCCCTGGTCGACCCCCACAGCAGCCTGGAGGATCCCCTGCTGGGCCAGGCGGAAACCCTGCAAAGCCTGGCGGCGGCGGCGGCCGCTGGTGGTTACGGCACCGTGGCGCTGCTGCCCTGGGGCCCCGAGTGGCGCGATCGACCCGAGCGCCTGGCTCTGGGCTGGCCTGAACCGCTGGAGCTGCTGCTCTGGGGCAGTTTCAGCCAGAACGGAGCCGATCAGGACCTCGCCCGCCATGGCGATCAGATCGCGGCTGGGGCCGTTGGTCTGGCCTGCAGCGACCAGCTGCCGCCCCTGCCCCTGCTGGAGCGGGGCCTGCGGCTGGCGGAGATGGGATCCCACCCCGTGCTGCTGCCGCCCCGGGACGGCTCGCTGTGTCAGCAGGGTTTCGTGCGCGAGCGGGTGGAAGCGCTCCGGGCTGGCTGGCCGGTGGATCCGGTCGCCAGTGAACGTCTGCCGCTGGACCTGATCCTGGGGCTCAGCGAACTGCTGCCGGCGGCTCCCCTGCGGCTGATGAACATCTCCACCCAGGAGGCGGTGCGTCGGCTGGCTTGTCAGTCGGCGCCGCCACCGGCCAGTGTCCACTGGTGGCACCTGGTGGCCGATAGCAGCAGGCTCGATCCGGCCGATGGGGGTTGGCGCACCGTGCCCTCCCTCGGCGGCCCCCAGGACCGGCAGGCTCTGATCGCGGCCCTTGCTGATGGGGTGCTTCAAGCGGTGGCCGTGCATCACCAGGCCCTCGATGCCGAGGAGCTGCTGCTGCCCCTCGATCAGCGCCGCCCCGGTCTGGCCGGCCATGGCCGGGTATTGCCGCTGCTCTGGCAGGCCCTGGTGGTGGAGGCCGGCTGGGGAGTCGAGCCGCTCTGGCAGGCCCTCTGCTGGGGCCCGGCCGCCTTTCTGGGCCTGCATCCACCCAGCCTGCAGCCGCTCAGCCGGCGCTGGATCCTGTTCGATCCCACCGCGCCAAGCGGCTCTGACCACGGCCAGGGGGAGAGCCTGGCGGCTAATCGTCCACCCCAGCTCGGCAGTGGCCAGGGGGCCCTGGTGGGCTCCGGCCTCAGGGGGCCGGCGGGCTGGTGGGCGCCAGGCTTCCCCAGGCCTTGAACGGATAGAACCGCCAGAAGGCCCGGCCGATGATTTCACGCTCGGGCAGGAAATGGCCGCCGGGCCAGAAGCGTCCATCCCAGCTGTTGCCACGGTTATCGCCAAGCACCAGCACATGGCCCGGGGGCACCACCGCGTCGAGGGTGCGGCAAGGGCCCATGCCACGGCTGTCAACCGGGCAATAATTCCTGACGTAGGGCTCGTTGATGGCTCGTCCGTCAATTTTCACCCGGCCAAGCGGATCCACCACCACGTGATCGCCTGGCAGCGCGATCACCCGCTTGATGAAGGCGTCGCAGGCCGGTCGCTGCACGTCAGGCAGGGCACCGATCAGCGGCAGATTGACCAGAAGACACTGCAGGGGGCTGCCGCCACCGCTCTGGCTGATCAACACCGGGTCGAAGTGATGGGGGGAGTGAAACACCACAATCTCGCCGCGACGCGGGACCCGGCCGCGGTAGGTGAGTTTTTCGACCAGCAGCCGATCCTGAATCTGCAGCCCCGGCAGCATCGAGCCGGAGGGGATGTAGCGGGCTTCCAGCAGGAATTGACGAAGACCGAGAGCCACCGCCAGGGTGATCACAACACTGCGCCAGAACACCCAGGGGCTCTCTTCGCTCGGCTTGCTGCTGGGTTCGATCGGCCTCGCGCTGTCTTCGTGGCGTTGGGGTTCCGTGGGACTCAAGGCACTCGTGCGGCAGGGACCGTGATCGGCAGGCAGATTAGGCACGCATCCGCCGGTCGCGTTCCCGATGGCACGCCCTCGCTGGCATCAGGTCCTTCCCAGGCCCGGCAACCGTGTCGGGCGGAACTGGGACCGGTTCGTGGCCATCTGGGCCACGTTGAATCTGGTGTGGGTGGGCTTCGATCTCACCTACGTGCCACTGCGCACCTTCTGGCTGCAGCGCAATCTCTATCCGATCCCATCGGTGCCGCTGGTGCTGCCCCTGCACGCCATCCCCGACATCACCCCCTGGGTGGATCCGATCAAGGGCATCGAGCCCCATCGCGAGACGGAGGCCTACCGCCGGGCCTTTGACCAGCTCGATGCCGCCCTGCTGCAGCAGCCGGCCGGGGTGCCCCTCTCCCCGGCTCTGGTGCTCCTGTTGCAGCGCCAGGTGCAACTCAGCGGCCAACTGATCGACAGCAACCCGTTTGAGGCCACCGGCGCCTCGGGCACCCTCGAGAAAATCAAGAATCGTCTGCGGCAACGGGCCAACCGGGATTCAGCCCGCCAGGCCGCCGCCGATCTGCTCGATCCCCAGCGCCTGACCAGGGTGCCCTGGGCTGAGGAGCGCCGGTTCTGGCGTGAGCAGGTGTTGCCCCTGGTGGCCACCAACTACTGGCGCTCGATCGATGACAACGGCCGACCCACCGATCATTTCTGGCGCTACGACCTGCTGCTGTTCCAGAGCGTCTTCGCCCTGGACATCCTGCTGCGGGTGATCCGTCTGCGCCGCCTCCTGCCCGGACTGGGCTGGGGTGAGGCCCTGTTGCGTCGCTGGATCGACCTGCCGCTGCTGCTGCCCTTCTGGCGCTGGTTACGGCTGGCACCCGTGGTGCAACGGCTGCAGTCCAGCGGCCTGATCAATCTGGAACCGCTGCGGGCTGTGATCAGCCGCGCGGTGGTGGCCCTGCTGGCAGTGGAGCTGTTTGAGGTGATGGCCCTACAGCTGATCGATGGCATTCAGGGGCTGATCCGCTCGGGGCGCTGGCCGAACCGAATCCGGGCCCTGCGCAGTCATCAGACGGTCGTCAACCACGACGAGCGCGAACTGGTGGAGCTGGTGCGCATTTGGGCGCCGCTGCTGCTGGTGCAGGTGGCACCGCGCCTGGCCCCGGAGCTGCAGGGGGTGCTGGGCCATGCCCTGCAGCAGAGCCTGCAGAACACGATGGTGCCCCCGCCGCTGCGCCAGCTTCAGCCCCTGCTGCAGGTGGAGAAGGGATTCAGCCGCCAGCTGGCCGCCGGCGTGGTCGACAGCCTGATCGATCTCACCCGCACCACGGGCGAGCGCCTGGGTCGCCGCGACGACCAGCAGCTGGAGCTGCTGCAGCGGTTCATTGATCGCTTCTGGGAGGAGCTGGCCGCGGCCCTGGAAAGTGGCCCGGCCCTCGAACGCTCCCAGCAACTTCTGTGTGCCGTGCTCGAGGAATTCAAAGGCACCTATGTGAGCCAGATCAACCGCTCGGGCATCGAGACCCTGATTGCCGAACTCGATCAGTTGATGGTGAAAGGACCTAGCTCAGAAGGCTCGCCCACTCCTGCGGATTGAAGCCAGTGCTGATCCGGCCAGCGGCGCTGATCAGGAAGGGCCGCTTGATCAACTTGCCATCAGCAGCGAGAGCCTGCAGCGCTTCAGAATCACTGAGGGCCTTAACCACCGCTGCACCCAAGGCGCGATAACTCTGGCCACTGGTGTTGAACAATCTGGAACGGCCGAGCTGCTGCAAGCCAGCCTCCAGCTCCTGAAGACTGGGAGGTTGGGTGGTGATCTCGAGCAGCTCCACCTCGATGCCCTGCTGATTCAGCCAGACCAAGGCCTTGCGGCAAGTGCTGCAGGCCGGGTAGCTGTAAAGGCGAGGCTGGCCCTGGTAATGGGACACGCGAGTCTGATGACAGGAGCGGGTGGGGCCCGGTTAGGCAGAACGCCCTGGCCGCCCCCCGGACCCTGGGTGGGCCTGAGTTCTACTTCTTGCCGATCAGGGCCTTGAGGGCGCCCACCAGGCTGTTGGATCCCTTGCCCACGGCATTGCTGGGGCGGGTCTGCACGGTCACGTCACCATTGACCGTGGTGCGGCAGCTGAGGCGATAGCTGGCAGGGCGGTCAGCCAGGTACACCTCTTCAACATCGCTGCGGGGCGAAAGATTGCGGCCGCCTTCAAGAACTTCAACCACGCAGGTACCGCACTGGCCGATACCACCGCAGTTGTTGAAGTTATTGAGGCCGGCGTAGGGGTTGATCCCGGCGTCCAGGGCAGCCTTGCGCAGGTTTGCGCCCTCGATGCATCCGACCTGCTGGCCTTCACGTTCGAAGCGAATGGTGGGCACGGTCGATCCGGGGGAGAGAGGGCGCCGCCCAACTTACGCCACCTGCGGCCCCCGGCCGCCATCGCCGACTTTGGAGCCCATGATGCGGAGGCCGACAGCCTGGCCAAGAGCCTGCCGCAACGGCCAAGCTGCCTAACATCCAAGCAGCGTGGCGCCAACCTTGACCCACTCCAACTACGACCTGGTCGTGCAGCAGTTGATTCCGGGCTACGCCAGCCTGGCGCGGTTGGCCGTTTCGCTGCTGGCGGCATCTCCCCTGGCCTCAGCCACTGGTTCAGCTGTGCTGGTGGCCGGCTGCGGCACCGGGGCAGAACTGCTGGAAGCCCGTTCCCAGCGGCCCGACTGGCAGCTCACAGCCATCGATCCTGCGGTCGAAATGCTGACGGTGGCGCGCCAACGGCTAGCCCAGGATGGACTTGATGGCGCCGCCGCCGGTGCGATCAGCTGGCGGCAGTCAACCATCGAGGAGCTCGACGCCCCGGCGGCGTTTGATGGCGCCCTTTCGGTGCTGGTGCTGCAGTCACTTGCGGATGACGGCGCCAAGCTTGCCTTTCTCACCGCCCTGGCACGCAGTCTGCGGCCCGGCGGACAGCTGGTCCTCGTCGATCTGATGCGCTCGGAACGCTCGCCCCTGCAGGCCCAGGTGGAACAGGCCTGGCTGGGCTTCCAGCGGGCCAGCGGTCTCACGGCTGCCGCCGAGGCCCTGGATGCCCTCAGCCAGGGCCTCCATCCAATCGGCCTGGCCAGGCTCACCTCCCTGGTCAATGCCGCCGGATTCTGTGATCCGGCGCTCATCTTCAAGGCACTGGACGTGGAAGGATTCCTGCTGCAGCGGCGTGCCTAGCGGCGGGCGTGGACCAGAGCAGCACACACGCCGTTGACGCAGCTGGGAGCTCAACGCTTTTGCCGATCCACCGCCAGGGATGCCGCTGCAATCACGGCGGGGCGGCGGGGAAAGTTCAGCGACGGCGGCCGCTGAGGGCAGCAGGCTCAGG
>CALPNT020000014.1 GCA_943325005.2 Bifidobacterium breve
ACAAAAAAGAGGCGGCACCCAGATTCGAACTGGGGGTAAAGGATTTGCAATCCTCTGCCTTACCACTTGGCCATGCCGCCGGCCGGGGAGCAAACTCCCAGCAGCGGATCGTATCAGCCATCGCATGCCCACGCCGCCATCGCGCCGTCTGCTGGTCCTGAGCAACGGCCACGGCGAGGACCTGATCGCCCTACGGATCCTGGAGGCCCTGCACCGCCGGCGGCCGTCTGTGGAGCTGGCGGTGCTGCCCCTGGTGGGGCTGGGCCAGACCTTCGCCGCGGCCGAAGCACTCGGTTGGCTGCGGCGGGTGGGCCCCAGTCGCCAGCTACCGAGCGGTGGCTTCAGCAATCAGAGCCTGCGGGGCCTGCTGGGCGATCTGCTCGCCGGGCTGCCCCTGCTGAGCTGGCGGCAGTGGCGTCTGGTGCGGGCCTGGGGTCGCAGCGGCGATCCGATGCTGGCGGTGGGTGATCTGCTGCCCCTGCTGCTGGCCTGGGCCGGCGGCGGCCCCTACGGCTTCATCGGCACCCCCAAAAGCGACCTCACCTGGGCCTCACCACCGCCGCCGGGCTGGGGAGGATCCCCCCTGGCCGATCGCTATCACCGCGCCAAAGGCAGCGAATGGGATCCCTGGGAATGGGCCCTGATGGCTAGCCGCCGCTGCCGCCTGGTGGCCGTGCGGGATCGCCTCACCGCCCGCGGCCTGCGTCGCCATCGGGTGGCGGCCTGCGCGCCGGGCAATCCGATGATGGATGGCTTCGAATCCCAACCCCTACCGGCGCAGCTGCAGGGCCGCCCCCGCCTGCTGCTGCTGGCCGGCAGCCGCATGCCGGAGGCCCTGGGCAATCTGCAGCGCCTGCTGGCGGCCCTGCCTGAAGCGGGAAGCGGCCCGGCGCTGCATCTGCTGCTGGCCACCGGCTCCAGGCCCAGCCCCACGGAACTGGCGCCGGTGCTGGCGGCCGCAGGCTTCAAGCCGATCGACGCAGATCACAATCGGCTCCAACAGCTGGGGGCCGCGGCCGGCTGGCGGCGGGGAGGCCTGGATCTCTGGATCGGCCCAGGCCGCTTCACCACCTGGGCCCCCTGGGGCGACCTCGGCCTGGCCACCGCCGGCACCGCCACCGAACAACTGGTGGGGCTGGGCATCGGCGCCCTCTCCCTGCCCGGTCCCGGCCCCCAGTTCAAGCCAGCCTTTGCTCGGCGTCAGAGCCGCCTGTTGGGCGGAGCGGTGCAGCCCTACCACTCGCCGGCCGAGCTGCGGCAGCGGCTGCTGGCCCTGCTGGCCGAACCGGAGCAGCGGCAGCGCCTCGGCCGCAGCGGTCGGCGCCGCATGGGGCCAGCCGGCGGCAGCGAACGGCTGGCCGGCCTGATCGCCGCCCAGCTGCTGGGGGAGGGATGATGGGGCGGAGGATCCCCGGTGCCCCAACGCTTCCGGTCCCCCTGCCCCTCGGCCCCCACCATGCCCGCCATTCCCGACCGCCACTACAACGCCGCCTGTGGTCGTCTGGCCAGTCAGCTCGGCCTCAGCCTCGCCTCAGCCCGCCGCAAGGTCGACGTGCGCGCCGTCAAGGACGGCATCCGTGACACCGCCGGCAAGGTAGCCCTGGCCGGCCTGATGGTGGACGAAGCCCAGGCCAGTGGCGTCGATGCCGGCGCCATGCTCACGGCCCAGCTCGGCACCGTCGGCAGCGACGAGTACTTCATGACCGAAGACTGAACGCTCCGGACCAGCCTGACTCCGGGGCGACGTCCGGAGTCTCAGTGCTCGAAGATCTGGCCGAAACGCTGACGGTCGAGGCTGGCGAACACCGGCACACAACCGAAGCAGCGCTGGGCCAGCTCCCAGCGCTGCTCGCGCCGCAGCATCGTCTCGAGCCGGTCGCGAGCCGGCAACAACCAGCGCACATCGCCGGCGGCATAGGCGAGCTGGGTGTCACTGAGCTCCTCCACCCGACCCCAGTCCGAACTCTGGGCCTGCTTGTCGAGCTCCACCCCCACCAGCTCATTGACCACATCCTTGAGGCCGTGGCGGGGCGCGTAGGTGCGGGCCAGACGGCTGGCGATCTTGGTGCAGAAGATCGGATCCACGGCGATGCCCAGGTTTTCCGCCAAGGCCGCCACATCGAACCGGGCGTAGTGGAACACCTTCTCAATCGCCGGATTCTCCAGCAGCTGCTGCAGCCGCGGCGCCTCGCTCTGGCCGCGGGCCAGGCGGATGCAGGTCACATGGTCGGCGTCATCGCAGATCTGCACCAGGCAGAGGCGATCGCGCCCGTGGATCAATCCCATCGCCTCGGTGTCGATCGCCAGGGCCCGGGCGCCGCCGTACAACGCCTGCCAGGCCTCGTCAAGATCGCCGTCGAACACCGCGAACCGGGCCGGTGGAACCGAGCTGCCGGCGCTGGCGGCAGCGGAACCGGCGGGAGAGGGGGCCTGAGCCATCAGAGGAGGGACAACACGGATGCTCCACATCGTCGCCCACAGCTTTGGCCTGCAGTCAGTGAAGGCAGTGGCGATGCGTATGGGTGAGAATGCGGGGCCCGAGCCGCCTTCGCGCCGATGTCCACCCTGGCTTCGACCCTGCTGCTCACCCTGCTGCTGGCGATCGGCCTGGTGTTCTTCCTGCGCGCCGCCAGCAAGGACCGCACCACCGTGGTGGAGGTGCATTCACCCCGACCGCCCCTGGAGGTTCTGGAGGGCCTGAGCAGCTGGCTCAGCCAGCGCGGTTGGGCTGCGGAAGGGGGAGACGCCCAGCGTCAGCTCCTGCGCTACCGCGGCCAGGTGCGCTCCAGCCTGGCCTTGGCCGTGCTGCTCTCACTGCTCGGTGCTGTTGGCGCCGCCTGTCTGGGCCTGGTGCTCTGCCAGCTGCTTCCCCAGCTGGGCTGGTGGCCCCTGCTGCTCACCCTGCTCGGCCCCGGCGCCGGCCTGATCTACCGGCGCCGGGCCGCCCGGGCCGAAATTCTCGAGCTGCGGCTGCTCACCGAAACAGACAGCGGCGCCAGCGGCAGCACCCTGCGCCTGCGCGCCCACCGCGATGAACTGATCGCCATGGAGCTGGAACTCGGCCCCGGCCTGCAGCTGGCCAGTGACGGGGCCCTGCTGACCTCCCCGATCTGATCGCGCCATGCCTCTGACCTCCCTGCCGTGGCCTGTCCAACTGTGCAGCGGGTTGAGCGTCAGTCGCCTGCTGACAACCCTTCAAGGCAACGCTCTGCTGCTCGCCGGCCTGCTGCTGGGCAGCCTGGCCGGCGGCCTGGCAACCGGGCCCGCCAACGCCCAGACGGCCTTCGGCCAGCCGGGCCTGGAGCAACCTCCCAGCCCAACAGGCTGGGGCAGCCGGGCCGCCACCACTGGCATTGGTGGTAACGGCTCAACCGCTGCCCCACCGCCCGGGTTTGATCCGCTCACGGGGCCCCGCAGCCGCCTGCAGCGCGACTGGGTCGGCCGGCGCCGCGTCAGCGCCGCCACCCCCATCCTGGTACTGGCCGGCCACGCCGACTCCCAGAACATCGGTGGCTCCGGCACCGCCGGCGAAGCGGTGGCCCGCTACGGCGCCACGGCGATGTACCCCGGCATCAGCGACGAGCTCTACTGGAACATGGTGATCGCCATCCAGGCGGTGACCCTGGGCCAGCAACGGGGTCTCGACATCCGCTATTACCGCCCTCCCTTTCGCACCATCGTGGATGGCAATGAGGTGGGCACCAACTGGAGCGTCGGCCGCGACCATGCCGCCTCCGGCGGCTATGCCCTGGAAATCCACTTCGATGCCTACGGCCCGGACGGGGTCGGTTCCGGCCTGATTCCGCCGGTGCACCGGCCGTTCAGCAGCATCGATGAAAGCCTGGCCCAGGAATTCGGCAGTTATCCGATGGCCTTCCGCGACGTGCTCGGCGGACCGAAACGGGGCATCGGCCTGCTGGAGATCGGCAAACTGGAGGGGCATCTGGAAGCCTCGCTGCGCGATCCCCGCAGCCGCCAGCAGGCCGTCCAGGCGATCGCCGAGCGCATCGTGCGTGCCCTGGAAATCGGCCTGGGACGCCAAAGCACACCCACCGCCAGCAACCCAGCGGCCGACAACAGCAACGACAACCGCACCACCGCCAACCAGGGCAGCCGCAATCGCAGCACCACCAATCCACCGCCCAGGCTCGCTGAGGCCGCTCCGGCTCTCAGCCCACCGCCTGATGGGGCCGGCAGCGCTCCTCCAGGGAGGCGTCCTCCAGCCAGTTCTGGGGCCTGGTGAACAGCTCCGTGAGCAGGGCCTCGCGGCTGCCGGGCTCGGGGCTATAGCCATACTCCCAGCGCACCAGGGGCGGCAGCGACATCAGGATCGATTCGGTGCGGCCATTGGTCTGCAGGCCGAAGATCGTGCCGCGATCAAACACCAGATTGAACTCCACATAGCGACCGCGGCGGTAGAGCTGAAAATCCCGCTCGCGCTCGCCATAGGGAAGGGCATGGCGCCGCTCGACGATCGGCACGTAACTGGGCAGGAAGGCGTTGCCGCAGGCGCTGGCCAGGCGGAACAGCTGCTCCCAGTCCTGCTGGATCGGCCCCAGCCCCCGGCTGACCGCCGCCGCCGGCCCGCTGGGATCCTGCCCCTTATAGAGAACGCCAGCGGGATCCTGGTAGTCGTAAAAGATGCCACCGACGCCGCGGGTCTCACCACGGTGCTTCAGGAAAAAATACTCGTCGCACCAGGGCTTGAACACCTGGAAGTAGGCCGGATCGACGCTATCGCAGGCCCCTTTGAGGGTGCGATGAAAATGCTGGGCATCCTCCAGGAAGGGGTAGTAGGGGGTGAGATCGGCGCCACCACCGAACCACCACACCGGCCCGGCCTCGAAATAGCGGTAATTGAGATGGACCGTGGGGACATAGGGATTGCGGGGATGCAACACCATCGAGGTGCCGGTGGCGAACCAGCGCTGCCCCTCGGCCTCAGGCCGCTGACTGAGAATCGACGGCGGTAGCTGGTCCCCCTGCACCTCCGAAAAGTTGACGCCGCCCTGCTCAAAGAGGCGGCCCGCCTTCATCACCCGCGAGCGGCCGCCCCCGCCTTCGGGCCGCTCCCAGCTCTCCTCCTGGAAACTGCCCTCGCCGTCGAGTTGCTGAAGGCCTGCGCAGATCGAATCCTGCAGACCCATCAGCAGCGCCCTCGCCCGGGCGCGGGAATCGGCGGGAGGCATCGCCAGGGGCTCGCCCAGAGGTTCGGACGGCAGGGAGTCGGACGACATGGAATCGGGCAAACCCGTGGCAGCAGATCAGACCCTCACGTTTTCAGGCCAAGGGGCCCCGACACAAGCTCTCGAGAGCGACTGTCACGCCAGGCCGTCGCTGGCAGACCTCAACCACGGTCCTGGCCAGCTATGGCAGGGGCCACCCCAGGCTCGTGCCCCCGGATCGCCGCGAACGCTGCGCTGGCCGGGGGAGGCGACCACAGCCGCGGTCAGGTCCAAAACGGCCTGAACAGCCCTGTTTTCAGCGACCTGAAGAGGCACGAACAGCATTGATGGAGAGGCGGCAGCCCGGGTACGGCGGTGCCCCCTGCTTCGGCGTTGCCGAATCGACGACGATCCCTGGGCTTTCAGCCCGTTCTGGTGCGGGCGCCTCTGAGCGACAGGAACCCCAGAACCGTAGAAACCGTCCCGGCCAGACCAGCCAGAGATCCACCAGCGCGCCAAGCCTTGCCGAGCCGCCACCGGCAGGGGGTGAGAGCCGGGACTGGCCAGGCCCTCCCTAGGATTCGGCCCAACCGCAGCCGCGCCGCGCCGGATGGCCCACGCCGATAGCCCTTCCGCCGACCAGGCCACCGCCAGCCAGTCTTCTGCTCAACCGGCTCCAGCCGAGGGGCGCTCCCCTGGACAGACCTCTCCAGAGCCCCAGGGTGATCCAACCGCCGCCGCCCTGGAAACCCTGCTGGCCCCCATCCGCGACTCCGGCAGCGACCGCAGCCTGCTGGATCTGGGCTGGATCCGGCGGTTGCGATGCCAGGGATCCCGCGCCGTGCTCGAACTGGCCCTGCCGGGCTTCGCCGCCAGCCAACAGGGCCGCATCGCCGGCGAGATCCGCACGGCGCTGCTGAGCGCCGATGGCATCGATGACGTGCAGATCGAACTGGCCCAGCCCGCCGCCCCGGCCTCCAGCGGTCCGATCGGCGGCGCCGGCCATGGCAGCGGGGGGCAGGGTGGCGGGAGTCATGGTCAGCTACCCGAGCGCCAGGGCATTCCCGGTGTGCGCCGGGTGATCGCCGTCAGCAGCGGCAAGGGCGGCGTCGGCAAAAGCACGGTGGCGGTGAACCTGGCCTGCGCTCTGGCCCGCAGCGGCCTGCGGGTCGGCCTGCTCGATGCCGACATCTACGGACCCAATGCCCCCACCATGCTGGGGGTGGCTGATCGCACCCCCGAGGTGCAGGGCAGCGGCAACGAGCAGATTCTCACCCCGATCGAAACCTGTGGCATCGCCATGGTGTCGATGGGGCTGCTGATTCAGGAGAACCAGCCGGTGATCTGGCGTGGCCCGATGCTCAACGGCATCATCCGCCAGTTTTTGTACCAGGTGGCCTGGGGGGAACGGGACGTGCTGGTGGTGGATCTGCCCCCCGGCACCGGCGATGCCCAGCTGAGC
Source organism: Bifidobacterium breve (assembly GCA_943325005.2). Lineage (GTDB taxonomy): Bacteria > Cyanobacteriota > Cyanobacteriia > PCC-6307 > Cyanobiaceae > Cyanobium. The sequence goes on from CALPNT020000014.1 coordinate 6,628, forward strand.
CTGGCCCAGGCGGTGCCGATGGAAGGCGTGATCGTCGTCACCACCCCCCAGCAGGTGTCGCTGCAGGATGCCCGCCGCGGCCTGGCGATGTTCCTGCAGATGGGCGTGCCGGTACTGGGGGTGGTGGAGAACATGAGTGCCTTCATCCCCCCCGATGCTCCGGAGAAGCGCTACGAAATCTTCGGCCGCGGCGGTGGCGCCCGCCTGGCCGCGGAAGCCGATGTGCCGCTGCTGGCCCAACTGCCACTAGAGATGCCGGTGCGGGAAGGTGGCGACAGCGGCCGACCGGTGGTGCTGAGCGCACCCGATTCCGCCACGGGTCAGGCCTTCCTGGCGCTCGCCGCGCGCCTCGCAACCGGTGGCGCCCCGACAACAGCGGCCCTGGCCTGAAGCGATGGCGGTCCTGAGCCCCCGAGCCCGGCGAGGCGGCTATGCCGGATCGGCGGATCAGCGGCGGCGGGGCCGCCTCGCCAGCATCGACTGGATTCTCTGGGGCGTTCCCCTCGGTCTCACCCTGGTGGCCGGCATCCTGATCGCCAGCACCCAGCGGCAGGCCGACTACGCCGACTGGTATCAGCACTGGATCAGCGCCGCCGTGGGCCTGGTGCTGGCCCTGCAGGTGGCACGGCTGCCTCTTGAGCGCCTGGCGTCCTTTCGCTGGCCGATCTACGGCGCCACGATCGCCAGCCTGGTGGCGGTGCGTCTGGTGGGCACCTCAGCCCTGGGGGCCCAGCGCTGGATCAGCATCGGCGGCTTCCATGTGCAGCCCTCGGAGTTCGCCAAGCTGGCGGCGATCCTGCTGCTGGCCGGGGTGCTCTCCCGCTATCCAGTGGAACGGCCGGTCGATCTGGTGCGGCCGATCGGCCTGATCGCCCTGCCCTGGGCCCTGGTGTTCATCCAACCCGACCTGGGCACCTCCCTGGTGTTCGGTGCGGTGCTGCTGGTGATGCTGTTCTGGGCCGGCATGCCGCTGAGCTGGCTGATCCTGCTGATCTCGCCTCTGGTCACGGCGATCCTGGCGGGAGCCTGGCCCTGGCTGCTGCTGGCCTGGGTGCCGCTGATCGGGCTATTGGCCTGGCGCTCCCTGCCCTGGCCGCGCCTCGCCCTGGCCGCCGTATTGGCGATTCAGGGACTGTTCGCCCTGATCACGCCCTACCTGTGGCTGCATGGCCTCAAGGACTATCAGCGGGATCGCCTGGTGCTGTTTCTCGATCCCTCCAAGGATCCCCTCGGCGGCGGCTATCACCTGCTGCAGAGCAAGGTGGGCATCGGCTCCGGCGGCCTCTGGGGCACGGGCCTGATGCACGGCCTGCTCACCAAGCTGCAGTTCATCCCCGAACAGCACACCGACTTCATCTTCAGTGCCGTGGGCGAGGAGCTGGGCTTCGTCGGCTCGCTGCTGATCGTGGCGGCCTTCACCCTGCTGGCCTGGCGCCTGCTGCAGATCGCTGCCCACGCCCGCACCGACGCCGAATCGCTGCTGGTGGTGGGCACGGCCGCCATGCTGCTGTTCCAGGTGGTGATCAACATCTCGATGACGATCGGCCTCGGCCCGGTCACCGGCATCCCCCTGCCCTGGGTGAGCTACGGCCGCTCGGCCATGCTGGTCAACTTCATCGGTCTCGGGCTCTGCGCCTCAGTGGCACGCCACAACCGGACCGGCCAGCGATGGTGGTGAACCTGCAGCAGCTGCGCCAACTCCTGGCCGCAGGGGTGCCGCCCGGTCGTGGGGATGAGGACAGCGTGCGGCGCCAGTGGTGGGCGGCCCTGGCCACCCTCCAGGAGGACCTGCTGCTGCCCGGGCCCTCCCCTAAAGGGCTCTGGCTGGCGGCACCGCTGCCGGCGCTCTACGAGCCGAGGCTGCTGTTGCGCCTGCAGGGCTGGGTCTGGGCACCACCGGGCATGGACAAGTTGCTGCCAGCCTCGGCGGCCCTGCTGCCCAGCAGTCGCGGCGCGACGGCCGCGCCCGGCGCCAGCTTCCAGCGCCTGCCCCTACGCGACGCCGACGGCACGGACCCGCTGCTGGTGCTGATCACACCGCGCCTGCAGGTGGCTCTCGCCCTGGAGGGCCCCGCCGAAGCCCGGCGCCTGCTGGTGCGCTTCGATGCCGCCGTGCTCGCCGGCGCCCTGCAGCTGCTCGATCGCCGGCTTGAGCACGACGACCCCAGCGCCGCCGCCAGGCTGCGGGCGGCCCTGCAGGCGCTGGGCAGCCTCGACAATGACCCGGATCTGGCCCTGCGCTTCTGGCCACTGCTGGCGGAACGGCTAGCCACCATGGCCCCGAGCGTGACCCTGCAGCCGATCGCCGCCCGGCCCCCATCGCGGCCCGCCAGCCCCGAGGCGGCGAGCGAGTGCCCCGGCAACGGCACCAGTGCCGAACTGGCCCTGCTCGAAGCCCTCACCCACGAGGTGCGCACGCCCCTGGCCACGATTCGCACCCTGATTCGCTCGCTGCTGCGCCGCAGCGAGCTCACACCACTGGTGCGCCAGCGTCTGGAGCAGATCGACGGCGAGTGCAGCGAACAGATCGACCGCTTCGGGTTGATCTTCCTGGCCGCCGAGTTGCAGCGCCAACCCGGCAGCAGCCAGGCCCTGACGGCCCAGGAGCTGGCCCGCACCGATCTCAGCCAACTGCTGGAGCAGATGCAGGAGCTCTGGCAACGCCAGCTGGCCCGCCGCGGTCTGCAGCTGCAGCTGGCGATCAGGCCGGATCTGCCACCGGTGCTGAGCGATCCCAGCCGGCTGGAAACCATGCTCGGTGGCCTGATGGATCGCTTCAGCCGGGGACTGCCCAGTGGCAGCCTGGTGCAACTGAGCCTGCAGCCGGCCGGATCCCGCCTGAAGCTGCAGCTCGGCAGTCAGAATCCCAACGGTGAGAGCAGCCGCGGCGATCCCCAGGCGCCCCCAGCCGGCAGCGCCGCAGCCGGCACGGCTGGCGAGCGTGTCGGGCCGGTGCTCAGCTGGAATCCCTGCACCGGCAGCCTGCAGCTGAGCCAGCAGGCCACGCGCCAGCTCTTCCACCGCCTCGGCGGCCGCCTCACCGAACGGGGCGGCAGCCATCTCACCGTGTTCTTCCCCCTGGCCGAAGCCGGCCCCTGAAGGCCCAGGCCGTGCGGGGCCCGCTGCCAGGGCCACCGTCTGCCGGGGCCACCGTTTGTCGACGGAGTGTGAAGACTGCCGCACCCGCACGCAGAGCGCCGAAATCACGGTGCTAGTTTCCGCCTGAAACGGTCAGCGAGCCATGTCAGCGACTGCCCTCAAGGGTCAACTTCCGAAGTACATCGGCAGCACCGGTGGTCTGCTGAATGCAGCCGAAACCGAAGAGAAGTACGCCATCACCTGGACCAGCTCCAAGGCCCAGGCCTTTGAGCTGCCCACCGGTGGCGCCGCCGAAATGAATGAGGGTGAAAACCTCATGTATTTCGCCCGCAAAGAGCAGTGCCTCGCCCTCGGCACCCAGCTGCGCACCAAGTTCAAGCCCCGCATCGAGGATTACAAGATCTACCGGATCTTCCCCGGCGGTGACACCGAGTTCCTCCATCCCAAGGACGGCGTCTTCCCCGAGCGCGTGAACGAAGGTCGCGCCATGGTGGGTCACAACCCCCGTCGCATCGGCGCCAACCCCAACCCCGCCGGCCTCAAGTTCAGCGGCAAGGCCACCTACGAAGCCTGAAGCGCTCATTTCTGAGCCGTTCCGGCGAGCATCTTTAATGGCGGGGCCGAGGCCCCGCCTTTTTTCTGCCCATCGCCCCGATGCCCGGTCCCGTCCAGCCCCCCCATCGCGACGCCTTCCTGGTCGAGGCTGCCCGCAGGTTGGCCGGAGACGAGACAGCCTTCGGCGGCCACAATCTGATCCCCGTCTGGAAGCGCTGGCCCGCCGACCTGGAAACACCGCTCACCACCTGGTTGAAGGTGGGGGCCGGCCAGGGCCATGGCGTGCTGCTGGAGTCGGTCGAGGGCGGCGAACAGCTGGGGCGCTGGAGCTTCGTCGTCAGCGATCCGCTCTGGACCCTCACCTGCCATGCCGATCGCTGCCAGCGGCGCTGGCGCGACGGCCACCAGGACGAGCTACAAGGCAACCCCTTCCAGCTGTTGCGCCAAGGCCTGGCCCCGCTGCGCCCCGCACCGGTGCCAGGCCTGCCGCCGGTGGGCCAGCTGTTCGGCTTCTGGGGCTATGAACTGATCCGCTGGATCGAACCCAGCGTGCCGGTGCACCCCACAGCGGCGGGGGGAACGCCGGACGGCTGCTGGATGCTGGCCGACAACTTGCTGGTGTTTGACCAGGTGCGGCGTCAGATCACGGCCCTGGCCTATGTGGATCTGTCTGGCAGCGGCGCTGCTCGCCTCGATGCCGAACAGGCGTGGAATCAGGCCTGCGCCCGCATCGACCGCCTGGAGGCCCGCATGCAGGCGCCCCTGCCGACCACGATCACCCCCCTGGCCTGGCATGACGCCACCGCCGCTGATGTGGCGAGCCAGCTGATCACCAGCAGCAATGTGGGCCAGGCCGCTTTCGAGGCAGCGGTGCTGCAGGGCGAACACCACATCGAGGCTGGCGATGTCTTCCAGCTGGTGCTCAGCCAGCGGCTGGAAACCAGCATCACAGGCGATCCCTTTGATCTCTACCGCAGCCTGCGGATGGTCAATCCATCGCCCTACATGGCCTTCTTCGACTTCGGCAACTGGCATCTGATCGGCTCCAGCCCGGAGGTGATGGTGAAGGCCGAACCGCAGCCAGACGGCACAATTCTGGCCTCGGTGCGGCCGATCGCCGGCACCCGCCCGCGCGGCGCCAACGAGCAGGAGGACCAGGCCCTGGAAATCGAACTGCTGGCCGATCCGAAGGAACGGGCCGAGCACGTGATGCTCGTCGACCTGGGCCGCAACGACCTCGGCCGCGTCTGCAGGCCGGGCAGCGTGACCGTGGGCGAACTGATGGTGATCGAGCGCTATTCGCACGTGATGCACATCGTCAGCCAGGTGCAGGGGGTGCTCCAAGCCAACCACGACATCTGGGACCTGCTGATGGCCTGCTTCCCGGCCGGCACCGTCAGCGGCGCCCCCAAGATCCGGGCGATGCAGCTGATTCACGCGCTGGAACCGGACGCCCGCGGCCCCTATTCGGGCGTCTATGGCGCCGTCGATCTCAACGGTGCCCTCAACACGGCGATCACAATCCGCACGATGGTGGTACTGCCCGAAGCCGCCGGCGACGCCAGACGCTGGCGGGTGCAGGTGCAGGCCGGCGCCGGCATCGTCGCCGACTCGAAGCCGACGGCGGAGTACGAAGAAACCCTCAACAAAGCCCGCGGCATGCTCAAAGCCATTGCCTGCCTGCTGCCAGCAGCCCCCGCAACGGAGTCATCGCGATGAGCGACCGCCTGCTGCTCAAGGGTTTTGAGGTGGAGATGTACACCGGCCGCCCCGATGGCACGGTGGTGGGCTGCGCCGCCGAAGCCGTCGCCGCCCTGGCAGGCTTCGTCACCGAACCGGACAACCGCAACCTCGAGCACATCACCGCCCCGGATGCCAGCTACCGGCGTCAGCTGGAGCTGCTGCTCGAGCCGCGCCGCCGGCTGCGGGCCTGGCTGGCGCCGCACGGTCTCACCCTGTTGCCTGGCAGCACCCTGAGCCTGGGCGACAGCCATCGCTTCGAGCGCTCCGATCCCAGCAACACTTACCACGACACGATCGAACAGACCTATGGCACCCGGGTGGTGACCGCCAGCGTCCACATCAACCTGGGCATCAGCGACATGGCGCACCTGTTCGCCGGGCTGCGACTGATGCGCTGCGAGGCGGCCCTGCTGCTGGCGATGAGCGCCAGTTCGCCCTTCCTCGACAACGCCATCACCGGCGCCGACTCGCAGCGCTGGCTGCAGTTCCCGCTCACGCCGCCGCTGGTGCCCCTGTTCAGCGGGCACCAGCACTACATCGACTGGATGCACGAGCAGCTGGCTGCCGCCGCCATGTTCAACGTGCGCCATCTCTGGACCTCGGTGCGGCCCAACGGCGATGACCGGCCCCACGATCTCAACCGGCTCGAGATCCGCATCTGCGATCTGATTGATGATCCTCGCCTGCTGCTGGCCGTGACCGCCTTTGCCGAACTGCGGCTGCATCAGCTGCAGGCGGAACCGGAGCGCCACGATCCGCTGCTGGCCAGCCGTTGCAGCCTCGCTGCCCTGGCCGATCTGGCCGACGCCAACGACCGGGCCGCGGCCCGCAGCAGCCTCACCAGCACCCTCTGCGACTGGCGCAACGGCGAACCGATTGAGGCCCGGGCCTGGATCGGCCGGGAGCTGGAGGGCATGGCTCCCCTGGCCAGCGAGCTGGGGCTGAGCGAAGTGCTGGCCCCGCTGGCGGCCCTGCTCGACACTGGCAACCAGGCCATGCGCTGGCGGCAGCGACAACGGCAGGGAGAGAGCATCGCCGCGATCATCAGCAGCGAGGCCGCGGCCATGCAGGCGCAGGAGGATCGCCTGGAGGCATGGCTTGTGACAGACGCATCCTGTGCCCTGGGATCATGATGGGTTTCTTCTTGTCCCGTCTGCCCCCATCCGGCAGCCCTCCGCAGCGCCCATGGCCGTGACGCCCGCCACCAATTCAGCTCCGCTCGCCACGACGGCCAGCATCGAGCCCACACCCCGGGTGATCCGCCTGCTGGCCGAACGGCTGGAGCTGGTGGAAGATCTCTGGCAATCGGTGCTGCGCAGCGAATGTCCACCGGAGCGGGTCGAACGGCTACTGAAGCTCAAGCAGCTGAGTGGACCGGTCACCCCGACGGAGCTCGCCGACGAAAGCTGCGTCGACACCGAAGGGATCGTGCAGCTGATCAAGGAGATGGATCTGGCCGACGGCATCGCCGCCGCCCGGGCCTTCTCCCTCTACTTCCAGCTGGTCAACATCCTCGAGCAGCACATTGAGGAGGACAGCTACCTCGAAAGCCTCAAAACAGCGACAGCCAGCGGCAGCAACGACCCCTTCCTGCCGCCCCTGGCCAGCCAGAGCGAACCGGCCACCTTCCGCCAGCTGTTCGAGCGCCTGCGAGCCCTGGGCGTGCCGCCGGCCCAACTGGAAAACCTGCTGCGGGAACTGGACATCCGCCTGGTGTTCACCGCCCACCCCACCGAGATCGTGCGTCACACGGTGCGTCACAAGCAACGGCGGGTGGCGGCGCTGATCCAGAAGCTGCAGCTCAGTCCGGCGATCAACCCGGATGAGCGCCAACACCTGCGCCAGCAGCTGGAGGAAGAAATCCGGTTGTGGTGGCGCACCGATGAACTGCATCAGTTCAAACCCTCGGTGATCAACGAGGTGGACTACGCCCTGCATTACTTCCAGCAGGTGCTGTTCAACGCCATGCCCCAGCTGCGGCAGCGGATGCGAGCTGCCCTGGCCAGCAGCTATCCGGATGTAGTGCCCCCCCGGGATTCCTTCTGCACCTTCGGCTCCTGGGTCGGCTCCGACCGCGACGGCAACCCCTCGGTGACGCCGGAGATCACCTGGCGTACCGCCTGTTATCAGCGCCAGCTGATGCTCAAGCGTTACATCCATGCCGTAGAGGATTTGCGCGATCAGCTCAGCATCTCGATGCAGTGGAGCCCCCCCAGCAAGGCCCTGCTCGAATCCCTGGAGATGGATCGGCTGCGCTTCCCGGAAATCTACGAAGAACGAGCCACCAGCTATCGCAAAGAGCCCTATCGGCTCAAGCTCAGCTACATCCTCGAACGGCTGCACCTGAGCCAGCGGCGCAACGACCAACTGGCCGAGGCCGGCTGGGAATCCCCCGGCGATGGTCCCTCGGCAGCGTTGATCGACACCCCCTTCGGCCTGCCCGCCGGTGGTGTGGGCCTGCAGGATCTGCACTACAGCTCGGTGGATGAGTTCCGCAACGACCTGGAACTGCTCAAGGAGAGCCTTGATGCCACGGGGCTCAAATGCGAAACCCTGCGCAACCTGCTCACCCAGGTGCACATCTTTGGCTTCTGGCTCGCCAGCCTCGACATCCGCCAGGAGAGCACCCGCCACAGCGACGCCATCGACGAACTCAGCCGCTATCTGCTGCTGCCGATCGCCTACGGCGCGATGGACGAGGAGCAGCGGGTCACCTGGCTGCTGGCCGAACTGCAGACCCGCCGACCGCTGCTGCCGCCAGCGGCCCGCTGGAGCGCGGCCACCGCTGAAACCTTCGCGGTGTTCCGCATGCTGCATCGACTGCAGCAGGAGTTCGGACCCCGGATCTGTCGCACTTATGTGATCTCGATGAGTCACACGGTGTCGGATCTGCTGGAGGTGCTGCTGCTGGCCAAGGAAGTCGGCCTGATCGACCCTTTGGCCCAGCGCTCCGAGCTGCTGGTGATTCCCCTGTTCGAAACCGTCGAGGATCTCCAGCGCGCCCCGGCGGTGATGGGGCGGATGTTCGCCGAATCCTTCTACCGGGAGCTGCTCACCAGCAACACCGACAGCGGCCAGCCCCTGCAGGAGGTGATGCTCGGCTACTCCGACAGCAACAAGGATTCCGGCTTCCTCTCCAGCAACTGGGAAATTCACCGGGCCCAGATCGCTTTGCAGCGCCTTGCCGATGAGCACGCCGTGGCCCTGCGCCTGTTCCACGGCCGCGGTGGCTCGGTGGGACGCGGTGGCGGCCCGGCCTATCAGGCGATCCTGGCCCAGCCCAGTGGCACCCTCAAAGGTCGAATCAAGATCACCGAACAGGGTGAAGTGCTGGCCTCCAAATACTCCCTGCCGGAGCTGGCCCTCTACAACCTCGAAACGGTCTCCACGGCCGTGCTGCAAAACAGCATGGTCACCCTGCCGCTCGATAACACCCCCAGCTGGAATCAGCTGATGGAGCGGCTGGCGGCCCGCTCCCGCGACCACTACCGCGCCCTGGTCCACGACAACCCCGACCTGGTGGCCTTCTTTGAGCAAGTCACGCCGATCGAAGAGATCAGCAAGTTGCAGATCTCCAGCCGGCCGGCCCGACGCAAAAGCGGCACCCGTGATCTCTCCAGCCTGCGGGCCATCCCCTGGGTGTTCGGCTGGACGCAGAGCCGCTTCCTGCTCCCCAGCTGGTATGGCGTCGGAGCGGCGCTACAGGCGGAATTGGAACAGGATGCCGCTCAGATGGAACTGCTGCAGCTGCTGTATCAGCGCTGGCCGTTCTTCCGCATGCTGATTTCCAAAGTGGAGATGACGCTCTCCAAGGTGGATCTCGATCTGGCGGGGCACTACGTGCGCTCGCTCGGCCGCGAGGCCAACCGCGAGGCCTTCGCGGCGATCCTGGCGTCGATCACCGCCGAGTTCACCCTCACCCGTGATCTGGTGCTGGCGATCAGCGGCCACAAACGGCTGCTGGATGGCGATCCCGCCCTGCAGCTTTCGGTGGAACTGCGCAATCGCACGATCATCCCCTTGGGCTATCTGCAGGTGGCCCTACTGCGATTGCTGCGCGATCAGAATCGTCAGCCTCCGATGAGCGAGGGGGCCGGCAAGGCCAGCGATGGTCGCACCTACAGCCGCAGCGACCTGCTCCAGGGGGCGCTGCTCACGATCAACGGCATCGCCGCCGGCATGCGCAACACGGGCTGAGCCCCTAACCCCTTCCCCCGGCCCGAGCATCTCCTTCTTGATCCCCTTCCGCAGCCAACCGCCCCAGCCCCGACTGCGGGAGGGTTATCAGTTGCTCCACCAGGCGACCTGGGAGGCCGAAGAACTCGACCATCTGCTGCTGGAATGCGGCGACCGGCCCCGGGGCGCCGAGCGCTGGGGGCTGGTGCTGGAACGCAGCGCCTGGCACCTGGCCATCCGCAACGACCAAGACCGGCTGGTGGGGTTCATCCGGGCCACCAGCGATCAGGCCCTCAACGCCAACCTCTGGGATCTGCTGGCTGATCCGGCCGACCCCAACCGCGACGAGGTGATCCAGGCGCTGGTGCAGGCAGCCCTGAGCCGCCTGCGACGGGAGATGGGCGGCTGCAGTGTCTCCTTGGCCGCCCCACCCGAGGCGCTGCGCGCCGTCACCAAGGCGGGCTTCGTGGTGGATCCGGGGGGCATCCGGGCCATGGGACTGAACCTGACGGAGCCCGACCAGGCCTAGGAGTTTGTTGCATCTGGACCGCTCGCAACGCAAAGGCCCAACTCGCTCCAGGCCAACGCCGAGCCCGGTCTCAGAACGGTCTGACCAGCATCCTGTCCCCAGACGCCTGGAGCTCAATTTGCCCTCGAAGCGTCCGAACGTTTCAGATCGATCGCGCCTTGATCAAGCGCCTGAACTGACCTTGCCCTCAGACCAGTGGCGGCAGATGCGATCCGGTCGGCCAGAGCCAATTCCCATAGCCAACATTTCAGAGATGACATTGGCTTGAACATTTTCATGGGGCGGAAATATTTTTCGATTCTCCATATCGCGCCAAACCAAGATCCATCCAGGCCAGTGCGCTGGTGATGGCCCGGCCCAAGTGCCTGATCATCGCAGCAGCAGTGTGTGACAGCGCGGCCGTTCTGAGCGACACGCTCCCACAGACTCGAGGTCTATTTGAGCACCGATGGCTGGGCCAACGGGTCGGCCAAAATCGACCAAGAACCCGCTCAGGTCACTACCTGACCCCGATCAATATTCTCCAACTATTTCATCTTCGCCGTTCCGGCGGCGGAAGAAATCAACGAGCATGGAGGGACTCGAACCCCCGACTTTCAGAACCGGAATCTGACGCTCTATCCAACTGAGCTACATGCCCAAACCAGGGAAGTCCAGAGAGTCGGTTGCGCCGGATGAAAACTCATCGATGCAACGGCGACGCCTGCGGCCATGCCTGTCAGCGGTACCTTAGCCGCTGATCGCCCCAATCCCATCCGGCTGCACCGCCTGGAGCTGCTGCACTTCCGCAATCTCGCCGGGCTGCAGCTGACCCTGGACGCCCCCAGGCTGCTGGTGATCGGTGCGAACGGGGCGGGCAAATCGAATCTGCTGGAGGCGGTGGAACTGCTCACCAGCCTGCGCTCCCACCGCTGCGCCAGCGATCGGGACCTGATCAGCCACGGCCAGCCCTCCAGCCGGCTGCGAGCTCTCACCGTCGATGGCGACAGCCTGGAGCTGCGGCTGCGCGGCCGGGGAGGGCGCCAGGCCCTGCGCAACGACAAGCTGCTGGAGCGCCAACACGATCTGATCGGACCGCTGCGCTGCGTCGGATTCAGCGCCCTCGATCTGGAACTGGTGCGCGGCGAACCCGCCCTGCGCCGCCAATGGCTGGACCGGGTGGTGCTGCAACTGGAGCCCGTCTATGGCGCCCTGCTGAGTCGCTATGGCCGCCTGCTGCGCCAGCGCAGCCAACTGCTGCGCCGCGGCCTGGGCCTGGCCGATCGGGCGGCCCTGCTCGATGTCTTCGACCAGCAGATGGCCCTGATCGGCACCCGTCTGCACCGGCGCCGCTGGCGGGCCCTGCGACGGCTGGAACCGCTGGCGAGCGCCTGGCAGCAGCGGATCGGCGGCTCCGCCGAACCGCTGGCCCTGGCTTACCGCAGCGGCACCGAGCTGGGCAGCGAAGCTGAAGCCAGCGATCAAGAAGAGCTCTGGCGCACGGCGATGGAAGAGCAGCTGCGGCAGCAGCGGCCCCAGGAAGAGCGGCTGGGCCAGTGCCTGGTGGGTCCCCATCGCGACGACGTCACCCTGCTGCTGGCCGACCAACCGGCACGCCGCTATGGCTCAGCCGGCCAGCAGCGCACCCTGGTGCTGGCGCTGAAGCTGGCCGAACTGGAGCTGGTGGGCCAGGTGGTGGGCCAGCCTCCGCTGCTGCTGCTCGACGACGTGCTGGCCGAGCTCGACCCCCAGCGCCAGCAACTGCTGCTGGAAGCGGTGGGCGAAGGCCACCAGTGCCTGGTGAGCGCCACCCATCTGGAGGCCTTCGGCGGCGGCTGGCGCTCGGACTCCCAGGTGGTGCGCATGCAAGCCGGCCACCTCTGTGCGCAATGAGCGACAGGGAAAGCCCCGCGGCGGCCTCGATGCCGCCCGAGACGTATGGTGATCGCTCCGTTGTTGCCTGGACCCCTGATGAACCAGAGCCTGCCCTGCCTCCACCCCAATCCGGGATGGACCGGAGCCGCCTACCAGCCACTCCCCGTCAAACCCCCAGGCAACACTGAGATTGCCGCCAACCCGAACGTCACCGACGCGGTCGGCAAACATTGCATCCTCGAGCTCTACGACTGCGACAGTTCGCGGCTCGACGACGAAGCTTTTCTGAGGGACACCATCACGACAGCAGCAAAGCGTGCTGGTGCCACCCTGCTCAACCTGATCACCCACCGCTTCGAACCCCAGGGCGTGACTGGTCTCGCCTTGCTGGCCGAGTCCCACATCTCGATCCACACCTGGCCGGAATCCGGCTACGCGGCGGTCGATGTGTTCACCTGCGGCGACCACACCATGCCCGAAAGGGCTTGTCAGGTGCTGTGCGAAGAGCTCCATGCGGGCCGCCACAAGCTCACCAGCTTCCGGCGCGAAACCCCGGCCACGATTGAAGGCAGTGAACGCGATCCCGTGCTCACATCCGCCTGATTTCCAACCGTTGCCCCCTCAATCGGAGCGCCCTTGAGAGCAGCGAATCTGATCCTGGCCAGCCTGATTCAGGCGAACCTGATCGAGATCCGCCCCTCTCAGCGTCGTGGCGGCGGCCCATCACCGCTGATTCGCCAGCCCCCGATTGAGCTTGCCGCTCACCAAGCCCTCGAGATCGAGGGCCACGGCCGTAAAGCCAAGGTCTGAAAAGGCCGCCACCAATTCGTGGCGCAGGCCACCCGCGGCCAGTTGCTGCAGCACCTCGGCCAGACGATCCGCCGGCAGTTCAATGCGGGCTGTTTCCCCCTGGCTGCGCACCCGCAAGGCGCCCCCCCACCGCTGCCGCAACCAGTCCTCCGCCGCCGCCACCCGTACCAGCCGGGCGGCACTGATCGGTTCGCCATAGGGAAAGCGGGAGGCCAGGCAGGGCTGGGCTGGCTTGTCCCACCAGGGCAGCCCCAGGGCCCGGGAGATCTGGCGCACGCCGGCCTTGTCCACGCCGAGCTCGGCCAGCGGAGAACGCACCCCCTGCTCGCGGGCGGCGCGGATGCCAGGTCGGTGATCCCCGAGGTCATCGCGGTTGACACCATCGAGCACCACAGCAGCCCCAGCCGCCGCCGCGATCGGAGCCAGCAGGCGATGCAGTTCCCGCTTGCAGGCGTAACAGCGATCCTCGGGATTGGCGGCATAGGTGGGATCGTCCAGCTCCGCCGTGGCCAGCTCCTGATGGCGCAAGCCCAGCCAGGCCGCCTGGCTGCGGGCTTCCTGGCGCAGATGGGGAGCCAGAGCGGGGGAGACACCGGTGATCGCCAGGGCTCGCTCCTGCAGGGCCTCCACCGCCAGCGCGGCCACCAGGGCACTGTCCACCCCGCCGGAATAAGCCACCACCACCTGATCCCAGCTGGCCAACTGGCCCCTAAGGGCCGCCAGGGCCCGTTCGAGCTCAGGGGGGAGCGACTCCAGCAAGGTGAACAGCATGGTGGCGATCCTGGCAAACGCACGGTCCAACCTGGGTAGCATCAGGTTCTGAACACCCCGTCCATGCCAGGCCCAAGCAGCACCCAGACACCGCAACGGGGCACCGGCCGGGGGATTGGCATCCGCACCGCCGCCGGCAGCGAGGAGCGTGAGCACGGCCAGCTGCACGTCTACGACGGCGATGGCAAGGGCAAAAGTCAGGCAGCCCTCGGCGTCGTGCTGCGGACCATCGGGCTGGGCATCTGTGAACAGAAACGCACCCGCGTGCTGCTGCTGCGCTTCCTCAAGGGGCCCGGCCGCTCCTACGACGAAGACAGTGCCATTGAGGCCCTGCAACAGGGCTTTCCCCATCTGATCGATCAGGTGCGCACTGGTCGCGGCGACTTCTTCACCGCCGCCGAGGCCAGCCGCTTCGACCGCCAGGAAGCGCAGCGGGGCTGGGATATCGCCAAGGGCGCCATCGCCAGCAACCTCTATTCCGTGGTGGTGTTGGACGAGATCAACCCGGTGCTGGATCTGGGCCTGCTGGAAACGGAAGAGGTGGTGCGTACCCTCTCCGCCAAGCCCGCCGGGATGGAGGTGATCTGCACCGGGCGCGGGGCGCCGGCCCAACTGGTGCAGCTGGCCGATCTGCACTCTGAGATGCGCGCCCATCGCCGCCGCCTGCCGGACGGAGCGGTCGACAGCCAGATCAGTGTCGCCGGCCTCGATGGCATCGAGATCTACACCGGCGAGGGCAAGGGCAAGTCCACCAGTGCCCTGGGCAAGGCCCTGCAGGCGATCGGCCGCGGCATCAGCCAGGACAAGAGCCATCGGGTGCTGATCCTGCAATGGCTCAAAGGCGGCAGCGGCTATACCGAAGATGCCGCCATCGCAGCCCTGCGCGAGAGCTACCCCCACCTGGTGGATCACCTGCGCTCTGGGCGGGATGCGATCGTCTGGCGCGGCCAGCAGCAGCCGATCGACTATGTGGAGGCGGAGCGGGCCTGGGAGATCGCCCGGGCGGCGATCGCCAGCGGTCTGTACAAAACCGTGATCCTCGATGAACTCAACCCCACCGTGGATCTCGAGTTACTGCCGGTGGAGCCAATCGTGCAGACCCTGCTGCGCAAGCCCGCCGAAACCGAAGTGATCATCACCGGCCGCTGCAAGAGCCGCCCCGCCTACTTCGACCTGGCCAGCGTGCACTCGGAGATGGTGTGCCACAAGCACTACGCCGAGCGGGGTGTGGATCTCAAGCGTGGCGTGGATTACTGAAGCTCTGGACTGTCATTGTCGTCGTCACTACCGGGCTCGAACGAGGCCAGTTTCCGTCCCGTCAGCACGCTGTCTTCCTCCAGAATCAGCACCTCCTGGGAAGCGATGAAACGCCCCAGCAGCAGCCCCACCAGCAGGGCCACATAGAGCGTGCTGGACACACTCAGCAGGATCGCGAAGCGCTCGCCGATGGCATTACCAGGCACGACATCGCCATAGCCCAGGCCGGCGATCGTGACGAAGCTGTAATAGGTGAGACGGTCCAGCAGCAACTGTTGATGCACCAGATGGCCCATCAGAAAGCTGCCGGGTTTGTACACCTCCGTGGCGGTGGCCAGCACCCCACCGGTGAACCCCAGCAACAGATAGCCCGCAGCAGCCCCGGCCATCACCTGGGCATTGACTCGCGGCACCCGGGCCAGAATCCGCACCAGCCCTACCGAGGTGAGCAGGAAGAACAGCGAGAGGCCACTCATCACCGCGGCCTTGATCGCCGGCTGCTGCCAGCTGCCCGCCAGCACAGGAATCCACAGCGAGACCAGCACCAGCAGACCGAACCAGGAATAGACCCGCCGACGCCAGACGAGGCCGACCTTGGCGCCGGCCATGCCCACGGTGCGGATCGACTGCACGATCAAGGCTGAGATCAAGCTGGCCAGCAGAGCGTTACCCGAGCGATGACCCGTCGCTGTCTGCGGCAGGAGCATGATCGGCACCAACACCGTGATCAGCAGGGGCAGGAACTGACGCTCCAGCCTCCCCAGCCGCTCCCGGGTCAACGATGGCCACTGCAGCAGCCCGATCGGGGACGTCAACAGCTCAGTACAGGGGCACGGAGGGATCGACCTCCTGGCTCCAAGCGTTGATGCCACCGGCCACATTCACCCCCTCGATGCCATGACGAGCCAGGGCGATCAGGGCCTTGGCCGAGCGCCCGCCCATCTTGCAGTGGACATAGAGCGTCTTGCCATCAGCCAGCCGGCGCACCTCCTCCACGGCCTCACCGCTTTCGATCCGATCCAGGGGGATCAACAGCGCACCGGGGATGGCCGCGATCTCGACCTCGGGCGGATTGCGCACGTCCACCAGCACCAGGCCGCTGACATCTCCAGCCAGCAACGCCTGCAATTCCTTGACGCTGATGCTGATCACGGCTCCTGCCTCCTCCTGACCCGGAGCGGTGCCACCCACTCCGCAGAACTCCTGGTAGTCAATCAGCTTCTCGATCACCGGGCGATCAGGATCGGGCCGCAACTTGAGCTCGCGGAACTTCATCTGCAGAGCATCAAACAGCAGCAGTCGGCCACTCAAGGTGGTGCCGATGCCGGTGATGATCTTCAGCGCCTCGGTGGCCTGAATCACACCGATGATGCCGGGCAGCACCCCCACCACGCCGCCTTCGGCACAGGATGGCACCATGCCCGGCGGTGGCGGCTCGGGGAACAGATCGCGGTAGTTGGGGCTGTCGGCATCGAGGTTGAACACCGTGGCCTGACCTTCAAAACGAAAGATCGAGCCATACACATTCGGCTTGCCCAGCAGCACGCAGGCGTCGTTGACCAGATAGCGAGTGGGGAAATTGTCGGTGCCGTCACACACCAGGTCGTAGCCGGCGATGATCTCGAGGGCGTTCTCGCTGGTGAGGGCGGTTTCATAGAGATCCACCTGGCAGTGGGGATTGATCTCGAGGATGCGGGCCTTGGCCGATTCAATCTTGGGCTTGCCCACCCAGCTGGTGCCGTGGATCACCTGGCGCTGCAGGTTGCTGTGGTCGACCACATCAAAATCGACGATGCCGAGACGACCCACCCCAGCGGCGGCGAGATAGAGCAGCAAGGGCGATCCGAGGCCGCCGGTACCGACACAGAGCACCGAGGCCGCCTTCAGCCGCTTCTGGCCCTCCATGCCCACCTCGGGCAGGATCAGATGGCGCGAGAAGCGGGCCACCTCATCGGGGCTGAGCTGAACGCCGCTGGTGTCGGGAGGGAGCATGGCTGGGGAAAGCGCGGACCACTGCCGCAGCAGTACGGCTGCCTACGGCTCAATCCTCCATTCTCCACCCCAGGCGACGGCAAGGGCCGCCTGGCTGACCATCGCCGACCAGCCACCAGGCGGCGAGCTCCGGCTCAGACGCCCAACCCGGTTCAGCGGCCCAACCAGGCCCAGCAGTCCCACCAGCCCCTGCTGCCGGCCCCAGGATCAACATCAGCGTCGGCACGAAGGCCAGCTGGCGATCAATCGCCGAGGGCACTGGCTCGCTGGTGGGATGGCTGTGGGCCGAACCCAGCACCTGCCAGCCGTGCTGCCGGCTCCAGCGCTGGGCCAACAGCTGTTCGCGGGGATCAATCGCGAACCGCTGAGCGCGCTCGGTCAGCGGTTCCCAGCTGTTGCGGCAGGGCCAGATCCGTCGGATCCGCCAGAAGGGGCCATCGATCAGGCCCAGCAGCAGCCCACAGCCCTCCTCGGGCAGGGCACGGCCCAGATCAGCCCGCAGAACCGTCAGCGCCAGCCGACTGATCCTGAGCTCCGCTGGCATGTCAGGGTCCACAGCAGTAAGTTACCGGCCGTGCCGTACGCGAGTACTTCCCCTCCATGAGTGACACCACCACCAGTGACACCACCACCGAGGTCATGGGGAGCGCTGAAGGCGCCACGTCCTCACACGGGCAGGCCTCCAGCGGCCAAAACGAAGGAGGCTTCGACTTCAGCGAGCGCTACGGCGAAGTGATCGGCAAAGTCAACGAAACCCTCGACAAGGTGGATTGGGCCCAGATGGGCAAAATCGGCAAAGCCTCCGGCATCGTCCTGGCGGTGATCGTTGCCCAGATCCTGATCAAGGGCGTGCTCGACACGATCAATCTGCTGCCGATCATTCCAGGCCTGCTGGAACTGCTTGGCCTCGTCGTGGTGGGCCAATGGAGCTGGCACAACCTCACCACCGGCGAGAAGCGCAACGCCGTGATCGCCAAGCTTCAGGGTGTGCGAAAGGAGTATCTCGGCTGAGCTGAGCTGAGCTGAGCTGAACAGCCATCCAGGCCCTGAAGGCTCAAGCCTGCCTCCGGGGCGGGCTTTTTTATTGGCAGGGCTTTCTGTGGACGCGAAGCTCGGTAAATCTCCCACCTCAAGGCCTCCTGGGGCTGAGGCTGAGGAGACTGCCTCCAGGCTCTCACTTGGCCAGCTGAGCCCTGGCGGTCTCGGCAGGGCCGCACAAGGTCTGGCGCGGTGCCAACAGCGAACCAGTTCACGGCCTGCCGCCTGGCTCCAACCAGCCGGTGTCGATCCAGCCAGGCAAAGGCCATGGCATTTCACACCAAGACCAGCCAGCGGATCGCAACGGCACTCAAGCCCCTCCGTCGAGGCCCTGGCCCAGCAGGACTTGGATGGTCTGCTGGGCCTGCTGCCGGTAGGCACCGCCAAACAGATTGGCGTGGTTGAGCAGGTGATAAAGGTTGTACAGGGGCCGCCGCTGCTGATGGCCGGCCGGCAAGGGCCAGGCTCGCTCGTAGCCGGCGAAGAAACCCGGCGGGAAGCCCCCGAACAACCGGGCCATCGCCAGATCCACCTCCCGGTCGGCCCGATGCACCGCCGGATCGAACAGGGCTCCCAAGCGCTCACCGCACAAACCGGCATTGCCGCTCCAGAGATCGCCGTGCACCAGGGCCGGCAGGGCCCCATGGCTGGACAACCAGGCCGGCACCCGCTCCAGCAAGGCCTCGGCTCCAGCCAGAGCCGGTCCGGATTGGGCCAGCAGCGCCAGCTGGGGTGCCAGCCGGCGCTCGGCGAAGAAGCGGCCCCAGTCACGACACCAGCCATTGGCCTGAGGTGTCGTGCCGATGACATTGTCGCGACCCCAGCCGAAGCTGCCGTCGCCGCGATCGTGCGGAGCCACGGCGGCCGCCAGGCTGCGCTGGTGCAGGCCAGCCAGGGAAGCCCCCAAGCGCTCCCAGTCAGCGACGTTGCGGCCGCCTGCCTTCAGCTCCAGCCAGGGCAGCACCAGCACGGCCTGCTCCCCCACCAGCCCCAGGGCCAGGGGTTGGGGCACCATCAGCCGCGAGGGATCGGCCACCGCCGCCAGGGCCGCCAGGCCATCAGCCTCCGCCTCCAGCAACGCCAGAGCCTCGGCCCGGTTGGTCTTGGCGAACAGGCAACCACCCCCCTCCAACTCGAGCCGCCAGGCGCTGTGGATACAGCCGCCGCCCAGCGGTCGCCGCGCCAGCAGCTTCACCCCCAGGCGTTCGGCCAACCAGGGAACCAACGAATCGGAGCCTGAGCGCCCCATGACCGAAGCACGCAAGCCGAGAGCCAGCTTGGCGCTCCATGGGAGCCGATGACGCCGCAGCGCCGGGCGACCCCAGCTCCAGCTGGAGGATCCCTAGGGTCGGCCGCAGATTCCGGCCCGCCATTTCAACCGATCCGCCCGAGGCGCCTGCGCCGGATACCGCCAGCCAGCCGCAGGCTCCCCGCCGCCTTGACGTGGCCGTGGTGGGTGCCGGCATCGCCGGACTCACGGCGGCCAGCCTGCTGGCCAGACAGGGCCTACAGGTGGAGCTGCTGGAAGCCCACCACCAGAGCGGTGGCTGCGCCGGCACCTTCCGCCGCGGCCCCTATGTGTTCGATGTGGGGGCCACCCAGGTGGCGGGGCTGGAGGCCGGCGGCATTCATCAGCGCCTGTTCCAGCACCTGAACGTGATCCCACCGGCGGCCGAGCCCCTGGATCCAGGCTGCGTCGTGGATCTGGCCGATGGGCGAGCGCCGGTGCGCCTTCACCGCGATCTCGAGCGCTGGCGCCAGGAACGCCAATCCCAATTTCCCGGCAGCGAGCGCTTCTGGCGCCTCTGTGAGGCGATCCATCACGCCAACTGGGCTTTCGCCGCCAAAGATCCGGTGCTGCCGCCCCGCAGCTGGTGGGATCTGGGACAACTGCTCGGTGCTCTTGGCGCCGGCAACCTGCTCAGCGGCCTGTTGACCACGGCCAGCATCGCCGATCTGCAACATCTCAGCGGCTGCGGTGGCGATCACCGCCTGCGGCGCTTTCTCGATCTGCAACTCAGGCTCTATTCGCAGGAACCGGCGGATCGCACCGCCGCCCTTTATGGCGCCACCGTGCTCTCGATGGTGCAGGAACCCTTGGGCCTCTGGCATCTGCAGGGTTCGATGCAGGCCCTGGCCGCGGCCCTGGAACAGGGACTGGCCCAGGCGGGCGGACGCCTGCGGCTACGCCACCGAGTGCAGCGAATCGTGCCCCCCCCGCCCGGCCAGGACAGACCCTGGCGCCTGCATGGCGCCGCTCCCGGCCAGGGCTCTTTTGTCGTCGAGGCCGACGATGTGATCGTCACCCTGCCGCCCCAGAGCCTGCCGGCGTTGCTGGACAGCCAGCTGCCCAGCGGCTATCAGCAGCGCCTGGCGCAGCTGCCGGAACCGAGTGGTGCCCTGGTGTTCTATGGCGCCATCCCACGCAGCCAGCTGCCGGCGGACTGTGCCTCCCACCTGCAGCTCGACTGGAGCGATCCAGGTCCGTTGTTCGTCTCGATCAGCCAGGAAGGGGACGGCCGGGCCCCAGCGGGGCAGGCCACGGTGATCGCCAGTGTGTTCACCCCGGCCCGGCCCTGGTTCGAGGGCGAAGAAGCCGGGTATCAGGCCCGCAAACAGAGCGCCATGGCTTGCATCCAGGCCGGCCTCCAACAGCTGCTGCAGCTCGATTCGGAGCCGTGGATCCACCAGGAACTGGCCACACCCCGCGGCTTCGCTGGCTGGACCGGGCGGCCCTGGGGCTGGGTGGGCGGTCTGGGTCAGCAACCCCTGCGCTTCGGTCCCTTCGGCCTGGCCAGCCGCACGCCGCTGCCGGGCCTGTGGCTGTGCGGCGATTCGATCCACCCCGGCGAGGGCACGGCCGGCGTCAGCCTCTCGGCCCTGATGGCCTGCCGTCAGCTGCTGCAACGCCAGGGGCAGACGTTGCGAATCGGCGAGCCAGCCGCCAGCGCCTGAGCACTGCCAGCCCCACACTCAGAGAAATTGCGGTCGCAACCGCTGGGCCTCCGCCAGGGAGGCGAGCAGCTCCGGCCAGGATTCACTGGCCACCAACTGCTCCAGATCGGCCAGGGCCTGGCGGTACTGGCCCAGGGCAGCCAGCAACGGCTCCCGGTTGCCCTGGGCCATCAGCATGCCGAGCTCCGGATTGCCACCTCCCACCCTGCTGGTGTCGGCAAAGCCACTGGAGGCCAGGAGGCGCACCAGCTGGGGAAGCGAGGCCGCCCCGGGATCCAGTGCCGGAGCGGCGGCGGCACCGTGATCAGCGGCCTGGAGCAGGGCAGCGCTCACCAACACGGGCAGATGGGAGATCAAGGCCACCGCCCGATCATGATCGGCGGCGGCACAGGTGAGCCAGCGAGCGCCGACGGCCTCGGCCAGCTCCGCCACCACCGCCAGCGCCGCCGGGTCCGTGTCCGCCCCCGGGGTCGCCACCCAGGGTCGCCCGCGGAACAGGCCGACCACACCCGCCTCCACCCCGGCCTGGGTCGTGCCCGCCATCGGATGGGAGGCCACGAAACGGCTGGCCCGTTCAGGACCCAGCCGGGCCGTCCAGGCCGCGAGCACCGGGCCCTTCACCGATCCGACATCGGTGATCACCGCGGCGGGTGGCAGGGCAGCCAACAGCGCAGCAGACGGATCCAGCAGTCGATCAAGGGGCAGCGCCAGCACCACCAGAGCGCAATCGCGAAGCACCGCCGGATCCGTCGACACCTCGCTGGCCAGGCCCCGCTGCCTGGCCCGATCGGCCGTGGCCTGACGATGCACGAGGGCCCGCACAGTTGCCCCCCGGGCGAGCAGATCAAGGCCAAGGGAGCCGCCGATCAGGCCCAGGCCCACGATCCCGACCGGATGCCGCTGCCAGAGAGCTGTCATCGTCGCTGCGGAGTCAAGGCTGCCAGCTTCCTACGATCCGGCGATGTTGGAAGCCAGCGCCCACCGGCAGCTCAAGGCTCTCCTGCTGGGGGAGGGGGCAGAACGCTGGCCGCACCATCTCACCTTGAGCCGGCTGGTGGCCCGCAGCCTGCGCCGCCACGACCACACCCTGGTTCGCCTGGTGCCAGGCACCGACCCGAGCTGGTGGATCGGCCTGCTGGTGCCCCTGGCCCTGGGCGAAACGCCCGTGGCTCTGGTGGTCAGCACGGCCCTGCGCCAGCGGCTACTGCAGGTGGAATGGCCCCGCCTCCAGGCGGTGGGGTTGTCCCTGCCCTGCTGGCAGGGAGCCACAGCCCCACCACAGAACCAACTCTGGCTGCTGAGCCATCAGGAACTGCTGAACGCCTGGCGCCTGGGAACCCTGGCAGAACGCCAGCTGGTGATTCCGGAGGCCGAGAAGCTGGAGTGGCATCTGCGCCAGGCCATGGGCATCCGCATCGACCCCCAGGACTGGGATCGGCTGCGGCGCTCCCAGCCAGCAGCTGAAGACAGCCTGCTGGACCTGCACCAACGGCTGAGCCAACGCATCTTCAGCCATCCAGGCCATGGCCGGCAGCCGGTGGCGCTGGCGCCGGAGGAGGAAGCGCCCATCCGCCAGCTGCTGACGCTGCTGGCCCCCCTGCCTGATCCCTGGGACCGCTGGCTGGCCGCCCAGGGGGAGGGCTGGTGCAGCTGGGCCCAGGTGGATCCACACCTGCTGCAATGGCAGGGGCATCGCCAACCGCTGGCGCCCCTGCGGGAGCTGAAGGGCCTGCTCGGCGGCCGCGGCGCCATCCTCGTTGGAGAACTGGCTGGAACGGATCGGGCCCAGGGCCCGCCAGCCAGTGCCCTGGCCCTGGGACTGAAACCAGCAGTGACGGTCGATCTGGGTGATCCCCCCCTGGCCGACCCGCTGCCCCTCTATGCGCCGCTGCGCCAGCCCCTGCCGAACAGTCCCCAGTTCGCCGACCACCTGCTGGATCAGAGCCGCAGGCTGGTGCTGGGGCAGGCAGGGCTGACGATTGTGCTGCTCGATGATGCCGACCTGCGCCGGCGCCTCACCAGCGGCCTGGCCGCTGAGTTCGGCAGCCGCGTTGGCCAGGAAAGCACCGCCCCCGAGAGCAATGGTGTGATCTGCTGCCGCTGGAGCTGGTGGCTGGACCACCAGAGCCGGCTGCCCCAGCCCAGCCAGCTGATCGTGGCCCTGTTGCCGATCGCCAGCCTGGAGGATCCGTTGACGGCGGCCCAGGTGAGTGAACTGCGCCGCCAGGGACGGGACTGGTTCCGCGAACTGCTGTTGCCCGATGCCCTCAATCGGCTGCAGCGGGGCCTGGCCAG